>JBJONI010000320.1:0-4639 GCA_046051915.1 Pseudomonadota bacterium | reverse complement strand
GACGTGAGGTAGGTGTTGACGGGGTCGGGCTCGGCGTCGGTCGCGCGGCCCTTGGGGTCGCAGAGCAGCGTCGGATCCCATCCGCCAGCCGCGTGGACGAACAGCCAGCAGGTGCGGGCATCGGGCGTCGTCTGCGCCTTGGCGCGGCGGTACGCGCCGAGGCCGGTGGCGGCAAGGCCTGCGGCGGAGAGGAGACGGAGGACATCACGGCGATCGAAGAGCATCGTGGTTCACTCCGTGAGGAAGCGGGCATCGGTGAGGAGGTAGGCGACGACCGCCATCCAGGCGCGGACCGTGCCGTCGGCGTCGTCGCGGACGCGGCGGTCGGTCGGGTAGTCCACGCCCGAGAAGGGGTCTTCGTTCGCTTGGCACGCGCTCGGCAACGCGCTGGGCTTGGCGCCCGTCGCGATCGCCGCGCGGAGGTCTTGCCACGCGCCAAGCCACAAGGCGTAGCTCGCCTCCTCTTCGGGCCCCCCCGGCTCGATCGTCTCGCCGAGCAAGCGCAAGTGCAGGTCGCGCAGGTTGGCGCGGAGCAACGCCTCGGCCTCCGGGACGGCGAACCCGTCGGGCGTCGTCGGGGTGTAGCGGGCCTCGACGTTCGGCAGCAAGCGGCGCGCGGCGCGCGGCAGCGCGAGGTCCTGCGGGACGGCTCGGCAGGCGATGTCGGTCGCCATCCGGGCGTCGATCGACGCCATCACGCCATTCGGCGCACGCAGTCGCGTGGTGACGGCGAACGCATCGATGCCGCCATACAGGAGTTTGTAATCGCCCTGTAGCCAGTCCGTGCTGGACGTGTACGACCGGGTCCACGGAAGCCCCGTCGTGGCCGCGATCTTGCGGCTGAGCTCCTCGGGCGTGAGCCAACGCGCGAGGCCTGCCGTCTCCAAGACGTCCGCCGACGCGCCGGCGTCGGCATCGGCGCGGAACCACGGCGAGCGGACGACCGCGCGCAGGACGTCTCGCAGCTCGTAGCCGCCTGCCCGAAAGTCCGTTGCGACGGCGTCGACGAAGGCATCCTGGCGTCGCAGCGCTTCACCGCCGGCGTCCGCGCCGCGGCCGGCCGTCTGCAGGCCTTGGCCCGTGATCAGGGTGAGGACGTTCTGCACGGTGGCGAGGGCGAAGCGTGGGTCCTCGACCGCGCGTCCCGCAAGCCACGGCAAGGCGCGTCCTCGCTCGGCAGCGGGGAACGCTTCGCCCGCCCAGGCGGGAGGCGTCATGTCGGCGTACCAGCCTTGCTCCGGCGGTGCGTAGTGTCCGTCCTCATCGAAGTCTTGGAACAAGCCGGCGACGGGGTCGAGCGTCGCGTGGCAGACGGTGCATTGTGGGTCGTTCAACGTCGGGTTGTGGACGCTCGACGTCGTCGGATCGATCGGTCGCTCGGCGAACGCGAGGACGTCGGTGGCGAGGAAGGTCTTGAGGAACTTCCAAGCGCGATGCCGGTTCCGGTTCGTCTCCGTGGTCGGGAAGCGGTTGTAGAACGCCGGCGTGGAGAGGAGTCCGGCGTGCGGCCAGCCGGCGAGGCGTGCCTCGCGGAACCGCAGCGTGGCGGGGTCGTTGACGTCGGGGAGCGTGGCGTCGCCCACGCCGTAGGCGTTCGCGCTGTAGGCGTTGACGACGGTGTAGTCCGCGGTCAGCACCTCGGTGAACGGTCGATGCTCTCGGAGGACGTGGGCGATCAGTTGAAGCGGTTCGCGCGCGATCGCTTCGTGGGTTCGCACGTAGTACGCGTCGTACTGCCCGGTGGCGCGGCCGGCTTCGTACCAGTACACCGTCGGGAACACGTCATCGTCGACGATCCCGATGCCATCCCGGTTTCGCAAGTAGCGGTCGGTCAACAGCAGGTCGTTGAAGAGCTCCATGATCCGCGTGTAGAACGCCTCCTCCTCCATCAGTCGATCGAGCGCGGCGTCCATCGCCGACAGCCCACCGGCCTCGATCGCAGCGACCTCGGCCTGTTGCGGGAGGCGGCCGGCGAGCAGCAGCGCCGCCTTGCGGAACGTCTGGACCGGCGTGAGCAGCGCGAGGTCGTCGGGCGCGGCTGCGTCGGGCTGGGGCGGGCAGGTGATCGGGGTCTCGACCCGGTCGACGAACGCTTGCAGCAGGCGGAAGGCGTCGGAGTCGCGCGTGATCACCACGCCGCCCCCGTGACCTTCCTCGCCGAGCGGCTTGAGCAGCAGCACGCTGGTCCCGTCGCGCTGGAGGCCGGCGAGGTCGGAGAGCAACGCCTGGTCGACGTCGAGGTGGTCGGGCCGTGCCGGGCTGGCGAGGACCAACGCCGACTCGCGCGCCAAGCCGTCGGCCGCGTGGCAGGCGATGCACTGGGCGCCGAGCACCTCGGGCCAGAGCTGTTCGCGGAAGAACGTCCGATCGTCGACGCACGTGACGTCGCCGGGCGACGTGGTGTCGGGCGTGCCGTCCCCGCCTCCAGGGGCGGGCGCGTCGCCTCCGCAGGCGATCAGCGCGATCAGCGGCAACACGCGAGGCATGGCGGCTCCCGGGTACACGGCCGCAGAGCGCGGCGGCAACAGGGTCGTAACGGCTGTTGCGCGGTGTGTCCGGTGTCCGAAGTGACGTTGTTGCGGCGGCGACGTCGCACCGAGGATGCCCGCGTTCGACGTGGCCGATAGGGCGTCGCTTGGATGGGACGGAGGCAGAGATGCGGCTCGGCGCTGTGCTCGAGGGGGTGGCGATCGCCGCGGCCGGCGTGGGGCTGATCGTGGCCACGCGGGCGGCGCGCTCGGAACGCTGGACCTGCCCCTGTGGGTGGGGGCCGCGTTCGGTGCGCTCGTCGGCGGTGTCTCCGCCTCGCGATTCGCGTCGCGGGTGGGCGGTTGGGCGTGGGGGTTGATGTTCGTCCTCGCGCTCGTCGGCATGCTCAGCGCCGACGTGGCGCGCGGCGCCGGCCGGATCGGGGCGACGCTGGTGGCGACCGATCCGATGCCGGCCACCGACTTTGCCGCCCTCGACGGGCAGCTGGCGCACGTGTTCGGCCCGGTCGTCGGCGAGGAACTGTGGGTGGAGCCGACCACGGCGTCGGGCCTTCGCGGAAGTTCGCGGCAGCGCGTCACCCAGTGCGTCCTCGGCGCTGTGGGCCCGCTCGCCGACGGCGGCCTCGTGTGGGTCGCGTCGATCCGACGCCTCGACGTCCCCGATCTCGCCGCCAACGGACCGCGCCTGTACCAACGCGACGACCTCGAAGGCTATGAGAGCTGCGCCAAGGCCGCCTCGTCCCTCGATCCTGCGGCACGCGCCGCGTTCGACGGCTCGGTGGGGCGCCGTTGGCTCGCGTCCGACGACCCGGCGGAGCGAACGGCGCTCAACGACACCGGCGCGAACGCGTCGTGGGTGTTCGGGGTGGTGTGGGCGGTCGGATCGCTCGTCGCCGCGGTACGTGGGCGTCGCTGACGCTACGGAGGTGGGGATGCGACAAGCGGCATGGGCATGGATCGCCCTCGGAGGCTGCGGTGGACCGGGGATCTGGGCGCTGCCGGCCGACCCACCGATGCCGCTCGACGCTTCCGTCGAGGCGGCGGTCGCGGCCGATCTCGCCGCGTTGACCCTCGAAGAGAAGGCCGCGATGGTGGCCGGGACCGCCCTGATCCCGACCGGCGAGGGATGGCCAGCCGGTGGCGTGTCGCGCCTCGGCATCGCGCCCTTTCGGATGACGGACGGCCCGCGTGGGGTCGGTCTGGCGGACGTTGCGACGGTGTTCCCCGTGGGCATCGCCCGCGCTGCGACGTGGCGGCCTGATCTGGAGCTTGCCGTCGGGGAAGCGATCGGCGCGGAGGCCGCGGCCCTCGGCAAGGACGTGCTCCTCGCGCCCACCCTCAACCTCGTTCATCACCCCCGGTGGGGTCGAAGCCAAGAATCGTACGGGGAGGAGCCGATCGTCCTCGGGAGCATGGCTGCGGCGTTCCTCTCTGGCGCCGGGCGGCACGTGATGGCGACGGCGAAGCACTTCGCCGCCAACTCGATCGAGGAGACGCGGTACGACCTCGACGTCCGCCTCGACGAGGCGACGCTGCGCGAGGTCTACCTCCCGCACTTTCGGCACGCCGTTCGGCAGGGGCAGCCGGCGTGGGTGATGACGGCGTACAACAAGGTCAACGGCGACTACTGCGGCGAGAACCGACACCTCATCACCGACATCTTGAAGGGAGAGTGGGGCTTTCAAGGCGCGGTGATGTCGGATTGGGTGTGGGGGCTGACCGATGGCGCGAAGGCGCTTGGAGCCGGCCTCGACCTGGAGATGCCGGTCGCCGACGCGATGGCGGGTGTCGCGGAGCGCGTGACCTCCGGCGAGATCGACCCCGCGCGGCTCGACGATGCCGTCCGTCGTCTGTTGCGGGCGCGAAGGGCGTACGACGCGGTGGATCGCGTGACGCCTTCGGAGGCGGTCGTTCGGAGCGACGCCCACCTCCAGCTCGCCCGTGAGGTGGCGGCAGCGTCGATGGTGCTGCTGGAGAACGACGGCGTCCTGCCGGTCGCACCGGGAGCGCGCGTTGCCGTCGTGGGCCGGCTGTCGGCGCTCGACAACACCGGCGACCGGGGGAGCTCGAACGTCCCGTACGCCGACGTCGTGACCCCGTTGGCGGGTTTGACGGACCGCTTTCCGGAGACGGTCGCGGTGCCCACCGAC
>JBJONI010000319.1:0-7516 GCA_046051915.1 Pseudomonadota bacterium | reverse complement strand
ACCCCGGCCGAGACCGATCCGCCGGGGCCGACGTCGGCGCCTGCGTTGTTCGGCGCCTCCGGGGTGCGGGTGTGCGCGGACCCCACGGCGCGGGATGCGGCGCCCTTCGACCGCCTCGCGGCGCGCGCGCAGGACCTGTGGGAGGAGGGTGCGTACCGGCTGGAGGGCGGGGCGATCGCGGTCGCAGACTTCACGGGCGACAACAAGCTCGACCTGTTCCTTCCGAGCAGTCGGTCGGCGCAGTTCCACCACCAGCGCGCCGGCGTCACGTTCAATGAGGGCTATGACGACCGGTTTGCCGGCATCGGCCTCCAACACTCGAGTGGTGTCGCCGTTGCCGACGTCGACGCCGACGAGGACCTCGACCTCCTCGTGGTGCGCTACGGAGAGCCGGTCAAGCTGCTGATCAACGACAGCACCGGCTTCTTCCAAGATCGTACGGAGGCCGCGGGCCTGATCACCGAGTCTCGTTCCTTCCAGTCCGCCACGTTCGGCGACCTCGACGACGACGGTGACCTCGACCTGTTCCTCGGTGTCTACGGTCCAAAACCGCCGGACGCCCACGCCCCCTTGGCCGAATTCCCGGTCGGAGAGCCGAGCTACCTGTTCGAGAACCAGGGCGATGGACGGTTCGTCGACGTCTCGGACCGTTTGCCGGCGTCGGTGCAGACGGCGCACACGTTCCAAGGCGTCATCCACGACTTTGACAACGATGGGCGCGACGACCTGTTGGTGGTCAACGACTTCGGCTGGGCCCGTCCGTCGGTGCTGTTGTGGAATCGTCCGCAGGGCCTCGTCGAAGATGACGGCGCCGCAGGGTTCGCCAAACCGTTTGCCGGCATGGGCACTGCGCTGGGTGACCTCAACGGGGATGGGGTCGTCGACGTGTTCCAGTCGTCTTGGCGAGAATCGAGCCTGCTGGTGAGCGCCGCTGGGGCGTGGTGGGAATCGGCGAGCTCGGCGGGACTGCTTCCGGACTGGGATGGTCCCAAGGGTCAGGTGTTTGGTTGGGGCACGGAGATGGTTGACATCGACGCCGATGGCGACCTCGATGTGCCGATCGCGCACGGCTACTGGGACGAGTACGGGGAGTTCCCAGAAGAGCGCGACGCGCTGTTCATCCAGACGGCGCCGCTTAGGTTCGAAGACCAAGCCAGCGCGTGGGGCGTGGACGACGCTGGTGCGTCCCGCGGGCTGGTCGCGGTCGACATCAACGACGACGGCTTCCCGGATCTGGCGCGTCGTGTTCTCGGCGATCGGACGCCGATGGACTTGTCCCGCTGCGGGAGCAACGCGTGGTTGAAGGTCCGGACGAAGGCGCCAGCCCCGAACACGTTCGCGATCGGCGCCCGGGTTCGGGTGGAAGCGGGTGGCGTCGTGCAGGACCGCTGGATCCGCACGGGCGGGACGTCGCTGTATGCGGCCTACCACCCGGAGGTTCTGTTCGGCCTCGGTCAGGCGTCGCGGATCGACCGGCTGGAGATCCTCTGGCCCGACGGTGCCGTCTCGTGGTGGGAAGACCTCGACCCGCGCCAGACGATCGAGGTCGTGCGCCTGCCGGACGCGCCCTGAGCGGCTACAGGCCGGCCAAGGGGGTCCGATGGCGCCGTACGAGCTTGCGTTCTTCGCGGCCATCGTGGCTTCCAACGAGGAGGAGTCGCAGGCCGACACCGCCCGTTTGGTCGCTTGGGTCGAGGCGGCTGGCGGCGCTGCGGCCAACGCCGAAGCGGCTTTGTCGGTCGCGCGTGCGCGCGCGGGCGACCCGGATCCCCTGAGCTTCCTCGACGGGGTCGACCTTGACCCGCGCGCCCGCGAGGCGCTGATCCGCGACGGGTTGATCCTGGCGTGCGCCAACGGGGTCGCGTCCGTGTCGGAGCGGGCTCTGCTCGCGGAGGCGGGCCGCAGGCTCGGGACAGAGTCGCCGGCGTCCAAGCTGGCCCGCGCGGCGGCCGCCCCGGTCGTTGGCGGGGTCGACCTCGCCCGCGCCCATCGCGAGGACATCGAGGACTTCGACGGTCCGGCCTACTTTCGTACACTCGCGGCGGTCGCGGTGGCCGACGGACGCGCCTCGACCGAGGAGGGGGCACGCTTCTCGGTGTTGCTCCAATGCGCGGGCGTGGACGCAGGCGTGGCCGATGCCCTGCTCGCGGAGGCGAGGGCCAACGTCGGCGCGCCGTTCGCCCACCTTCCGTCCGGCCTGTCGGACGCCTTCAAGCAACGCCTGTTCCGTGACGCCACCGCGCTCGCGCTCGCGGACGACGCGCGGTCGCCTGCCGAGGACAAGGTGCTTGGCGAGCTGGCCGACATCCTCGCCCTCGCGCCCGAAGCGGTCGTGCCCGGCTGGGTGTGGAAGGCGGCGGGTGGCGTCGCTGCGGCGCCTGCGGGCGTCTGGCTCCTCAGCGCGGGTTCCACCGTCGTCAAGGCCGTGGGGATGGGGGTCGCCGCCGGGGTTTCGGGCTTCCTCCTGCCGGCGGTGCTGATCGGCGGGGCGGGCGTTGGATCGTTGATCCTCTCGCTGTCGCGGCAGGAGGCCGCGTCGTGAGCTGCTTGCCGCCGCCGTCGGCGCGGGGGCCGGACGCGCCGACGCGCCTGATCGTCCTCCCGTTCGCCGGGGGCGGCGTCGGCGTCTACCGGACGTGGCAGGCGGCCTTGGGCGACGGGGTAGAGGTTGTGCCGATCCACCTGCCGGGTCGAGAGCGACGCATGGCCGAGAAGCCTCACCTCTCGATGGACGCGTTGCTCGCCGAGTTGGTGCCGGCGGTCGTCGGACTGGCGGATCGTCCGACGGCGATCTTCGGTCACAGCATGGGTGCGGCGATCGGCTGGGAGTTGGCGTTGCGCCTAGAGTCCGTGTCACGTCCGCTCACGCGGCTCATCGTCAGCGCCCGGCGCGCGCCGACCACGAAGCCGCCGATGCCGCCGATGTTCGCCTTGTCGGACGCGCGGCTCATCGAGGAGACGGAGCGTCGGTACGGCTTGTTGCCCGCCATCCTTCGCGACCACCCCGCGTTGCTGGCGACGTTCTTGCCGACGTTGCGGGCCGATCTACAACTTTTGGAGACCTCGCGGCCGTCCGTCGACACGATCACGGCGCCGATCACGGCGATGTGGGCGTCGCAAGATCACAGCACGCCGCTCGACGCGGTGACGCCGTGGGCCGAACGCACCCACGGCACCTTCGAGGCCGTGGAGGTGCCGGGCGGGCACTTCTGGCTGCGTGATGACCCCGTCCTCGCCGTGGCGAAGGTCGGCGCCGCGCTCGGCCGCTGAGCCGTCAGGCTTGGGTCCGTGCGCTTCGGTCGAGCGCGACCAACTCCCAGGACTCCTCGACCTGCTCTTCGCGCGAGGCCCGTTCGACTTGAACGCCCATGTGGGTGTCGAAACGAACCTGCGGTGACCGGTGTCGGCGCGTCCAAGCGCCATACGCCGGTCCGGGCGCCACGAGCGCGTTCGGATGGCGGCCGATCAGGTCGGTGCGCCCCCACGCCGTCAACGCTTCCCGAACATGGGGGGCCTCCTCGTCCTTCCAGAAGAACAACAGGGCCCGCTGACGGCTCCGTTCCATGTCGCCACGTGCGACGTAGACAGGTTGCTTGGTGTAGGGGTCGATGCCCGAGACGTAGATCGCGGTCGCGATTGTGCCCGGGGTCGGCATGAACATCTGGACCTGGCGGGGGCGTAGGCCGTGCGCCTTCATGTACTGCGCGAGTTCGATGCACTCCTTGGGCCCGACACCGGGATGCGCGCATTGGAAGTACGGCACGAGGAACTGCTTCTTGCCCGCCTTGCGGTTCGCTTCCTCGAACCGTTCCATGAATGCGGTGAAGTAGCCGATGTCGGGCTTGCGCATCATGCGGAGGGCTTCAGGGCCTGCGTGCTCGGGGGCGACGGAGAGCTGGCCCGGGGTGTGGTGCGTCGCGAGCTCCTCGACGAACTCCGGGTCGAGGGCTGCGAGGTCGTAACGGATGCCGCTGTTGACGTAGACGCGTTTGACGCCGGGCACGGCGCGCGCTTGCCGAAGAAGCGCGATGTACGGTTTGTGGTCGGTGCCGTAGTGCTTGCACCGAACCGGGTGCAGACAGCTCACGCGCCGGCAGACCTTGTTCGCCTCCTCGGACGTGCACCGCATGTGGAACATGTTGGCCGTGGGTCCACCGAGATCGCTGATCGTTCCCTTGAAGCCTGGCCGTGACGCGAGGTGCTCCACTTCGCGCAGCACGCTCTCCGCCGATCGCGACACCACGTCCTTGCCTTGGTGGATCGTGAGCGCGCAGAAGCTACAACCGCCGGAACACCCGCGGTTGATCGTGACGGAACCCTCGATCGCCCCGAGGGCGGGGATCGCCTCCCGGTAGCAGGGATGCGGCGCGAAGGCGTACGGGAGCTCGTGGGCTTGGTCCAGCTCTTCGGTGGTCATCGGCCGCATCGGCGGGTTTTGCACCACGTTCCGGCTTCCGTGGGGCTGCACGAGCGTCCGCCCACAGTGCGGGTTGCTCTCGCGGTACATCAGGAGCGTGACCCGGTTGAACGCCTCTTGATCGACCTTGCACTGCTCCAACGAAGGGAGCCATTCGACCTCGGCGGAGGGGGCGGGTGGGACATCCTTGGCGCCGAGCGCCCACACGGTTCCCGGGATGTCGCGGCACGCGGCCAGCGGCATGCCGGCATCCAAACGGCGCGCCAGCTCAAGGATGGTGAGCTCGGCCATCCCGTAGACGCCGACATCGGCCTTGGCGTCGAGCAGGATCGAGCCGCGGATGCGCTCCTGCCAGTAGTCGAAGTGGACGAGGCGACGAAGGCTGGCCTCGATACCGCCGACGACGACGGGCACGCCTGGGAAGGCTTGCTTGCACCGGCCGGTGTAGGCGATCGTGGCGCGGTCGGGCCGCCGGCCGACCTCCCCGCCGGGGGCGTAGGCGTCGGTCGTGCGCAGCCGCCGTGCGGCGGTGTAGCGGTTGACCATGCTGTCCATGTTGCCAGCGGTGACGCCGAAGAACAGGCGCGGCTTGCCCAACGTCCGGAACGCCTCCACGTCGGTCCAGTCGGGCTGCGCGATCACGCCCACGCTGTACCCGTGGGCTTCGAGCCACCGACCGATCGCGGCGACGCCCCAGGCGGGATGGTCGACGTAGGCGTCGCCGGTCACCAAGACGACGTCGAGGGGGCCGCCCGCCTCGTCGCTTGTCATCGGCAGGAAGGGTCGCATCGCGCGCTCCGGGTAGCCGTTCGGACTAGCCTGAAGGCGCCGCGTCGGCCACGCTACGGCGCGCTGCCGTCGAACACGCAGCGAAACCCGATGTCCGGGAGCTTCACGTCGGCCGGTGCGAGCGCGCGACGGGCCGCGCGCATGTCGGCAGGCGTCGGGCTCGTCCAGCTCCCGCCGCGCAGGGTGCGCGCCCCCGCGGCCGACGGCGGGTCTGCGACCCATTCCGAGAGGTTGTCGCCGAGCTCCATGTGGCCGAACGGCGACTTCTCGGTGCCGTCGTAGGAGGACCGAGGTTCCGTCGCGGTGCACGCCGTCTGGGTCACGACGCGCTGCCCGTGGTCGTCGACGATGCCGCCGTAACCGCAGAACTGCGTGGTCCCCCATGGATAGCGCCACCCTTGCGGTCCACGCGCGGCGTATTCCCACTCGTCGGAGGTGGGGAGGCGCCCGCCAAGCCAAGCGCAGAACGCCGTGGCCCCGGCGAAGGTCACGCCATTGACCGGGTACGCCGACGATTCGGCTCTACCGCCCGTCGACAGGCCGCCCTCGAGCGCATCGGCGTCTTGGCAGGCGCCGGTTCGAACGCAAGCACGCCACAGAACGACGCCCGTCTCGGCACGCGACATCCAGAAGCCCGGCATCGTCGGGGAGCGGACGGGTTGCTCGGGGGGCTGCGCCTCTGCGTCGTAGCCGGCTCCGGACGCGTCGCTGGCTTGCGCCCCGAGGAGTGCGACGCCGGGCGGTACCCAGAGCAGGCAGTTGACCGCGTACGGCCACAGACCCTGGCGGTTGGACGGATCCTCGCAGCGCCAGTTCGCGGCGATGTCGCGCGTGCCTGCGACGTAGACCGGTCGGGGTTGCGCCGCGATCTCGTCGGCGAACGACGGCGGACGCGAGGGGCTCGCGGGACCCGGTGCGGCCGAGGTCGGGGTGGTGGGCGCCGCGCTGACCGACGTCGCGCTCGACGGCGTGTCGGGTCCGGTGCTTGCGCCGCCTCGCCGCGGGTCCGTCCCGCGATCGCACACCTCGTCGCCGTCGGAGACGCCGTCGCCGTCTGTGTCGGGGTTGTTCATGTTGGTGCCGATCGCGCGTTCCGCGTCGTCCGGGAGGCGGTCGCCGTCGCGGTCGTTGCCGGCGGCGCATCGCGCGGGTTCGGCGGTGCCGACGGGACCGGCGTCCACGACCTCGGGCGTCGGGGGGGTTCCGCCGCAGGCGGCAAGCAGCAGCAGCAGGGGCGAGAAGCGCATGTGGGACGGTAACGCGGGCTTGGCCATTCGACAGCGCGCAGCCACGCGACCGGCTAAGGGCGACCAGGGGGCGCGATGAAGTTGCGAAACACCGGCTGGATCCTCACCTTGACGGCGGCATGCTCCGCGGATGGTGCCTGGACGGGCACCTGCGCGATCGACGACTTCCTCGGCGCTCCGATCGAGGTCGTGCTCGAGCTCGACGTCGACGTGCAAGGCGGCGAGGCCTCGGGCACCGGGTTCGTCGACGTCGAGGGCGCGTCGGTCGATGGCACCGTCTCCGGGACGCAGGCGGGGGGCGAGATCGATTGGGCGGTGACGGTCGTGGGGCCGGCCGGTGGAACGTACACCGTCGCCGAGCTGACGGGCCGTGTGGGCGCTGGGGGCGTTCGCGGAACGTGCCGCATTCAATCGACGCCCGACGACTGGTACGAGGGTACGTTGCGCCTGCAACGCTGAGTCTCCCTGTCCGACGCGCGTCGTGCGCCGCGCCGTGGTACGCTGAGCCCACGTGGAGGTTCGGATGGCGCACGCGCTCGCGAACCGCGCGGACAAGCCCGCTGCCGACGTGTCGACGCCTGCGTCGCCCGCCGAAGCGAAGTCCCCGCGGACCCCTGGCAACGCATTGGCTTCGGTCGCGGTGGTCAAGGCGGCTGAGAAAGTCGGGGGTGCGGTCGATTTGGCCTCGACCCTGACCCAAGCGACGTCGGCGTCGCTCGCCGGTACGGCGGTGGAGCAGGCGGACCGCGCGACGGCGGGCAAGGCGACGGGGGGCGCGCGGCGGTTCCCCGAGGGCCCGGGTGACACCTCCGATGCGAAGGGCGAGGGGAGCGCGCCGGCGCAACTTCCCAAGCTGCACACCGACCACGCCAAGGAAGGCTACGCGACGATCGCGCCCGCTGCGGCGTTCGTTCAGGCGGAGGGCGACGCCGCTGCGGTCGATCCCCACGAAGTCGAGCAGGGGGAGCTCGGGGATTGCTACCTGATCGCAGGCATGGCGGCCGTCGCCCGCGCCCAACCGGATGCGATCGGTAAGCTCATCCAGCCCCGGGAGGACGGCACC
>JBJONI010000318.1:0-20878 GCA_046051915.1 Pseudomonadota bacterium | reverse complement strand
CGAGGCCGAGCGGCGCGCCCTCTCCGTCCACGACGAACCCGCCTCCCACCGAGTAGAACACCGCTTCCAACTTCACGTCCCCATCGGCATCGAGGCCACGGAAGCGAAGCCCGTTGGTGTGAAACGGCAGGCGCTCCCGACGGTGCAGCACGAGGTCCGAGGCCGGGTCGAACGCGACGACGGGGCCCGTCCCCGAGAGCGCGAGGGCACGCGCTTGCGCGACGGCTGCGCACCGCGACGCCACGGCATCCACATCCACCGTCTCTGGATCTTCGCCCATCAAGCCCAAGATCACGGCCCGATCCGAACCGTGCCCTCGTCCTGTCAGGCCCAGGGAACCGAACAATTCTGCTCGCACGCGCACGACATCAGGCGCCTCGGCGGCGCGGGCCGCGAACCGTGCAGCGGCGCGCATCGGCCCCACCGTGTGCGACGACGAAGGACCGATGCCGACCTTGAACAGATCGAAAACACTGAGTTGCACGCGTCCTCCGCGTGCACCTCTATCGCGTCAAACGACCCCGGCGCCGTCGAGCGGGCTCGTGTCGTGCAGCGTCAGACCCGGGCACTCTTGGAGGGCGTAGGTCAGTCGCCACGCCGTCGGGGCGAGCACGACGGGCATGCCCTCCCGGTCCTCGACGACGAGGTAATCCGTCCGGGAACGCAGCCATGCCAGCGCAGCGGCAGGTCCTTGGACCCAACGCGCCACCGAGAAGGGCGCGCTCTCAAGCTCGCACTTGACCCCGTACTCCCCCGCCAACCGCTCGCGCAGCACCTCAAACTGCAACGCGCCGACCGCGCCGACGTACGGGTCGTACCCGGCCATCCCCTCGCGGTAGAACAACTGAACGGTGCCCTCCTGCGTGAGCTGCTGCAGCCCGTTCGCGAGGTGCTTGCGGCGCGTGGGGTCCTTGAGGATCACGCGCGCGAACAGTTCGGGAGCAAACCTTGGAATATCTTGGTACCGTACCGCGCGACCCGCGAACAGCGTGTCGCCGATCCGCAGCTCGCCGGGATCATAGAGCCCCACGATGTCGCCGGGCACCGCCTGCTCGACGATCGAGCGCTCGGCGGCGAGGAAGGTGTGCGGATTGGAGAGCTTGATCGCGCCTCCCGTTCGCGACAGCGTGACTTGCATGCCACGCTCGAACGGCCCCGAAACGACACGCAGGAACGCGATGCGGTCGCGATGCTTCGGGTTCATGTTCGCCTGAATCTTAAAGACGAAGCCCGAGAAATCGCCGTCGTCCGGCGCGCGTGCCCCCTCGACCGTCGGCCGAGGACGGGGCGGCGGCGCAAGCGCGACGATGGCATCGAGCAGGGGCCCCACCCCAAAGTTCGTCATCGCCGAGCCGAACAGGAACGGGGAGACTTCGCCGGCGAGGAACGCCTCGATCGACCAGTCGTCACCCGCCGCGTCGAGCAGCTCGATGTCCAGCATCAGTTGCTCGTGCAGGCGCGCCCCGAGGACCTCGGCCAGCTCCGGATCGTCACGTGAGATCTCCCGCACGGGAACGATCTCTGTGCCGCCAGCGATGCGGTCGAACAACAAGACGCACTGCTTGAGGCGATCGTAAACCCCCTTGAACTCGCTCCCCGAGCCGACCGGCCAGTTCAGCGCCACGGTGCGAATGTTCAGCGTCTTTCCCACCTCGTCCATCAGGTCGAGCGGCTCACGACCGGGCCGGTCCATCTTGTTGCAGAACGTGAGCACCGGGAGCTTGCGCAGGCGACACACCTCGAACAACCGCAGCGTCCGCGCCTCGACGCCCTTCGCGGCGTCGATCAGCATGACCGCAGCGTCGACGGCGGACAACGTGCGGTACGTGTCCTCCGAGAAGTCGGCGTGACCAGGTGTATCGAGCAGGTTGCAACGCCGGCCTTCGTAGTCGAACTGCAGGACGGACGACGTGATCGAGATGCCGCGTTCCTGCTCGAGCGCCATCCAGTCTGACACCGCATGCCGGCTCGCTTTGCGCGCCTTCACCGCGCCGGCCATGTGCAGCGCACCCCCGTAGAGCAACAGCTTCTCGGTCAGGGTCGTCTTGCCCGCGTCCGGGTGGGAGATGATCGCGAACGTGCGACGACGCGCGATCTCGTGGGCTAGGTCCATGCGGCCTCCGGCCGGGGCCGCTAACCGATCGGCGTCGACGGTGGGACGGCCTGCGATTACGCGAACGCGCGGAGGGCACGATGCGTGGCGCCGGACGTGCCAGAGCCGTTGTCGAAGCCGCCTTGATCTCGGCGGTGTTCCTGCTCGCGGCAGAGGTCGCTGCGCGGCTCGTGCCGATCCGGCCCCGTGTCCAGGTCCTCGATGAACGCACGATGCCGATCGAGGTGGCCGACGGCGTGCCGACGTGGACGCTGCATCAGGACGTCCACGACGCGCTGGCCGACTGGACGTGCACCGGCCGCGCGCACGTCGTCCTCGCCGGCGACAGCATCTTCGCCCTCACCGACGATCGCGGGAACAGCGTCCGGACCGACAACCTCGCGCACTTCCTCGCGCAGCGCTGGCCCGACGTGTGCTTCCACAACGTCAGCGAGCCGGGGCATGGACCCCTCCAACAGCGGCGACGCGCGGCAGAGGCCCTCGAACGCGTTGGACCCGCCCTCCTCGTGTTTCAAGTCTACAAGCCCGATCCTTCGTTCCGCTACGTCGCGCCACGTTGGTACGACCTGGGCCCGTACGCTCGGAACGCCACCGGTATCCCGGCGCTCGCTTGGGTCTCCCCGATCCTTCCCGACGCGTGGGAAGCAAGCGCCTTCGACGCCTCGGCCCTGTATCGTCAGGTGGCGCTCACGTTCGGCGAAGGTTCGCCGCCGCGCTTCGACGCGTACCGCGCGGTGCTCGACGACGGCGACCCTCGGTGGACGGCGAAGGTCTTCTTCGAAACCCCCCGGATGGACACGCCATTTTCGGCGCAACTCCGCCGACGCGCAACCTCACCCGACGGCGCCGCGATCCGCGCACTCCAAGCCGAAGTGACGGCGCGCGGGGTCCCCTACATCGTCCACGCCGAGACGCTGCTCGACACCACGCCCGAACAACTCCGCACCGATCCGTGTTGCCACGTCCACGCGGTCGGCCATGCGAGGATGGCTGCCTCGCTGTCGGAACCGCTCACACGGTGGCTCGGGCCACCTCGCTAAGACCGGTCAGCGCTTCGCAGGCCCCGCGGCAGGGGGCGCCGGCTTCGGCGCGACCGCGCCACCACCGACGAGGTCGCCAACGGCCTTTTTTGCCCCTTCCTTGACCCCGTCTGCAGCGGCAGCACCCAGATCCTTGGCCGCCTTGGAGGCCTCGGCCGACGCGTCGGTCGCGACCCGCGCGCCGACCTTGGAGGCCTCGCCGCCCAGCACCCCTGCGGCCTTGGCACCCGCAGCACCGACGCCCTCTCCGAGCGACTCGACGCGCGCAGCGATCGGCTCCGGCGTGTGGTCAATGAGCCAGTAATAGGCGCCCAGACCGAGAAACGCGACGATGCCGGCCGTGAGCGCGAAGCTCACCAACCGCTGCACCATGGCGTACACCGCGACCAAGCCCGCGCCGACAACGAACAGCCCAATCCAAGAGCCCATGCCGCGCCTCCTCGCCCGAGCCTAGCACGCGAGCCCCTCAGGGCGCTGCAACCGGCGTGATCGTGCCGTCCGATCCCTCGGGCGCCGGAGGTCCCCCGGTCGCGAGCTGGGACACGACGCGGTCCACCGGAAAGCGGTTGTCGTCGTACCGCTCGATCAAGCGACCGCTGGCATCGAGGACGAGGTGCCGCGTGTTGTGCTCGATCGTGGCCGCATTCGCCCCCGGATACACCCCCAACGCGGCCGCGCCCGCGAGGGTCGCGAGCGCGTCGGCGTCGAGCCGTCCAAACCGCCATCGCGTGGGATCGGCGCCGACCGTCGCGGCGTAGGCGCCGAGCACGTCCAACGAGTCATAAGCGGGGTCCAGCGTGATCGACAGCAGCCGGGCCCCCGTGGGCAGCCGTTGTTGGACGGCGGCGAGCCTGGCCACGGTCGCAGGGCAGAACTCGGGCAGCGGACAGCGGGTGTAGACGAAGCTCACCAGCGTCGGCGCCTCCCCGACGAGCGACCACATCCCTCCGCCCGTCACCGGCACCGCGATCTGCGGCGCCGTCTCCCCGGCGCGTAACGGGCCCCCTGCGGCGTCGGGCCCATCGACCGGCGCGTACCCGGTCTGCCGTACCTTCTCGATACGAAGACCCCCCTCGGCCTGCACCACCCGCGCCACGATGCGATCGCCCGCGGCCAGCGTCCCGGCGAGCGCGGGCGCCAGCGTGACCGGCATCACCATCGCATCCATCAGCCCGGCGATGGGCGCGTGATCCACGACGACTTCCGTCGGCGACCGCACCTCAACCACCGTGCCTTCAAGGATGTACGGACTCGACGACGCACAGCCAGCGATGAGCAGCCCCGCGCAAGCGTATCGCACCGCGACCTCCGACCCGCCCCCTAGCGCGTCCGACGGACCACGGCCTTCCGCGCCGCCGCCGCGAGTCGCCGCAGGCCCGGGTCGGGCTGCCCGCCGTAGCGGACCTCGTAGAGGGCCACCACGAAGGCCTCCACCGGCGCGGCGGCGTCCCCCCACGCCCGACGAACCGCAGCGGCGGTCGCTGCCGGGGTTGGCCGAACCAGCTCGGGCCAACGTGCCTCGAGGGCTGCAACGACCGAACGCCACCCGATCGGCCGCATCGCACGAACCCACGCGACCCACGTGACCCCCAGCGCCCCAAGCGCCAGTCCCATGGCGGCCCAGCGCCAAGGGCCGGGCGCGCGACCCGTGACGGGCGCCGCAGGGCGAGCGGCCCCGCTCTCCCGGAGCGTCGCAGGGTCCGGTGGCTCCGCCGCCTCCGCCTCAACCGCCGCGGACGCGGGTCGCTCCGTCGCGAGGGACACAGGCTGCGAGCCGGTCGACGAAGGGCCTGAGGACGCGCCAGCCCTTGGCGGCGTCACGTCCTCGACTTGCCAGGCGCCCGCCACGACCACCTCGACCCAAGCATGGGCGTCCTCGGCACGAAACACGCGCGTGCCCTCCTCCAGCGAACCGCCAGCGAACCCGACGACCAGACGCGCCGTCCAACCCGACGCGCGGGCTCGCAGGACGCCCAACGTCGCGAAGTGGGTGCAATCGCCCGAGCCATCGCCCTCGACGAACGCATCAAAGTCTGGGGTCGGCGCGTCCGCGTCGTAGGTTCGGCCTTCCAGGACCTCGGCGCGCCAAGCGGCCAACGCCTCCGGGGTCGGGCCAGCAGCGCCGGCAAGGGCACGTCCGGGCACCGCCTGCCACGGGAAGGCGGCGGGGACGTCCGCGAGCCAGCCGGCCGCGGAGGCGGAGGCGTCACGCGGCGCGAGCGTCCAGCGCCCCACCGCGCCTGGCGTCAGAAGCACGCCGCCCAGCGGCCGCTGCCAGCCGCTCAGCGGGGGAGATGTCGGCGCGACCACGTCTGCCGGCCCCACGATCGGATGCCATCGTGCGCCATCCCACCGGTCGTACGCGACACCCCGCAGCCGCGGAACCGTGGGGTCGTCGACGCGCGCGAGGATGCGCCGTGCCGGGTCTCGAAGGCGGGCCCCCCCGAGGCCGAGGCCCTCACGCCACGCACCGACGTCGGCCGCGATCGCCGCCTCCGGGACGCGGGTCGGCAGCACGCAGACCAAGCCGGCCGCGACGAGGGCGGCGATCGCCCACACCGCACCCAACGCCCGCGGCCCGAGGAGGCGTCCGACATGGGGCACCGGCGAGAGCGCGGCCGGCAGGGTCAGCCACGCGGCCACGCCGTACGGTGCCCAGGACGCGATCCCAACGCGGCTCACCACCGCGACGTGCAAGAGCCACGTCAACGCCCACGGCACGCGGCGCGCGACGGGTCCGCTCGGAAGCCACACCGAGCCGAGCAACGCTGTCGCGAGCAGGCTGACGCCGCGTAGGTCCGCCGGACACGCGACGACGTCCGCGACGCCCAAGAGCACCGACGCGACGCCCACGCCGACGCCCAAGCCCAGGCCGTTGGGTCGACGGGCCGGCCACACGAGCACCGCACGCACGATGGCGAGCCGTGGATCGACACCGTCGAGCGCCGCCCAAGCGAGCAGACCGGCCGCCACGTGCACCCGCGCCCAACGTCCGGTCACGGCCGCTCCCACAGCGCCATCGTGTCGAGCGCACGCCGTCGAGCCAGCGGACCGACCTCGACCCCGAGCGTCTCGGCGCCGCACCGGACGAGGAAGCGCTGTCCTTGCTCGGCGCGAACCCGACTCGCCACAGCCGACAGGTCCGCTTCGAACATCTCGTCGTCGTCCACCCGCAAGCGGAGCCCGACCGCGACGTCGTCGGCCGGTCGGCGGGTCACCACCAGCGGGCGTCCCGCGCGGGCCGAGCGCGCGGCGTGAACCGAGCGCCACGGCTCCCCCGGACGCCACGGTCGCACGTCGTCGAACTCGGGGTCGACACCGCCCGCCACGGGCTCGGGAGCCCCCCACCCGCGGTCTTCCTGCAGTGGACCTTCACGGGGCGTGACGCCCACCACGACCGCCCCGCCTTGGAGACGCCGCACCTGCCAACGCATCACGCCAAGCCACCCAACGCTCTCGATCACGACCTCGCCGAACGTCGCCATCCCGCGGACCGCCCACCGCCAACGCGCTGGCGCCACGCGTTGTTCGCCTGCCGCGAGCGCTGTGACCTCGACCAGACCCCGACCGTCCGCCTCGGCGAGCCGAAGGGGCGGCACCGGCCATCGTCCTGCGGCGACCCGCCACAGCCCCCACGCGCCCACGCCAGCGACCGGGTCGTCGGGCACCGTGCGCACCACCGACAGACCCGCGAGCCCAACGGCGGCGAGCACCTCGGCGCCGACGATCACGCCGACGATCAGCGCGCCAGCGAGGGTGACGCCGGGCCGACCCAGCCCAACGCCCGCCGCGCCGAGGACGAGCGCGAGCCCTGCCACCGCGACCCCGTCTGGCGTCAACGCGGCACCGAACCGGCGGTGCAGGCGATCAACCAAGGGCGCGCAGCCGCTCAGCGACGATCGCGCTCACCTCGGCGGGCTCGGCGCCCGGCCGCCGGGCGCAGATCCGGTGCGGCAGGACCCAAGGTGCCGTCGCGGCGAGGTCGTCCGGCACGACGTAGGACCGACCCGCCATCAGCGCCGCAGCCCGCACCGCACGCGACCACGCAGCCGCACCGCGCGGCGAGACGCCCCGCTGCACGGACGCGGCGGCCCGCGTCGCCGCCACGACGTCGAGGAGGGCGTCTTCCAGCTCGGCGGTCATGCCCACCGACAGCGCCGCCTGCTGCCACCGCGCGACATCGTCGACGCCGACGCACGGGGTCGGGAGCGGGAGCGGCCCCCGGAGCAACCGACGCTCCCCCTCCCGATCGGGGTAGCCAAGGCCCCCGCGCACGAGGAAGCGATCGAGCTGGCTATCGGGAAGGGGCCACGTCCCCGCAGCCCCCTCGGGGTTCTGGGTGGCGAGCACGAAGAAGCAACCGGGCAGCGCGTGCCGAACCCCGTCGACGGTCACGGCACGCTCCGCCATGGCTTCGAGCAGCGCAGACTGGGTTCGCGGCGACATCCGGTTCAGCTCGTCGACGACGAGGAGCTCGGTGTGGATCGGCCCCGGCTGAAAGCGCAACGTACCCGATCCCGGATCGAGCGTGGCGGCGCCTGTGAGGTCCGACGGCAGCAGGTCGCCGGTGCCTTGGACCCGACCGACCCTCAGGCCGGTCGCGGCCGCGAGGGCGAGCGCAAGCGACGTCTTGCCAACGCCGGGAACGTCCTCGACCAACGCGTGCCCGCCCGCGATCCAAGCGAGCAACACGGCGTCAAGCACCGAGGAGGAACCCACCCAGGCCGAGGCCACCGCGCGACGCACCCGCGCGATCTGGGCGGCGACCGTCGGGGCGTCCAAGCCTCACTCGCCGTCGGCGAGGCGCTGGCCCGACGTCGTCACCAGATAGGAGCAGGTATCCGGCACCGCCGGGTCGGCGGACTCCGTGACGCGGATCGTCTCCTCCCCGTACCAATCGCCCTGCTCGGGCACGCAGCCGCTGTTCGACAGTGCGACCTCGGCCACGCCTTCGAGCCGCCACCGGACGACCCCGTCAGGCCGCGGGTCGGTGAACGTCGACGAGCTGTACACCAAATCGCAGCCGTTGAAGCTGCCGACCGCCAGCAGCGTCTCGTCGACGTACATCTGAATCGACGGCCCATCGGTGACGACCCGGTAGGTGAACGTCTCACTGTAGGCGTCGGAGAGATCGCCGCAATCGGTCCCGTCCTGCGGGCCGGTCACGGTCACAGCGAACGACTCACCCGGCAGCGCTTCGGCGCTGCAGCCCGCCCCGAACGCCCCAGCGCCGATCGCGACCACCGCCGCAAGCGCGGCGACATCACGACGGCCCCTCCACCCGGCGCGAGGGCCCTGCGACGGACAGAACGACCCCGAAGCGACGCGCGCCCTCGAACGAACCCACCGCATCGAACCTCCGCGCGCGCGGACCTTGGCGGGCCGCGGTGCGTGCCTATATACCGCGCCGTCCTGTCCCGTCACGGGGTCTCCGGCCGCACGACTCGGCCCACTCCACGGCGGCTACCTTGGAGTCCCCGTGTCCGAAGACCAAGCCTCGTCACCCGCCATCGCCCGCCCCGCCGACCTCGCCGCCTTGCAGGCTGCTTGGCGACGCGCAGACTCCGGAGAGGCCACGTTCGTACGCCTGCAAGCTCCGTTCGGAGGGGGCCGTCGGGCGCTCGTCGGCGAGTTCCTGCGCACGCTTTCCCAACCCGACGTCGTCGCTTGGCGGCTTCCCGCCCAAGAGCACGAGACGGGCGTCGCTTGGTTGATCCGCGCCTGGGGCGGTCTGGTGGGCCCGCTCGCTCACGACGCGGGCGCGCGCGGGCGGGTCGAGGCGGCCCTAAACGGGCAGCTCGCGGCCCAGACCAAGCGGGTCCAAGGCTGGTACGAAGGCTTCGTCACCGCGGTCCGCGAGGCCAAGGTCGACACGTCGCAGGGTCAGGTTCAGCTGCGCGTGCCCCAAGACAACCCGTTGCTCGCTCTCGCCGAGGTCACGCTCGGGATCTCGCGCAAGCTCCCCGTGGTGCTTGAGTTCCAGGCGCCCCAGCTCGTGCACAGCGTCGCGTTCGCCGCGTTCATCGAGACGTTGATCCAGGCCGCGGCCCCGGCGGGCCACCGCCTGATGGTCATCCTCTACGACGAGCCCGCGACCGACCTGCGCAACAGCACCTACCCCGCGCCGCTGCTTGAGCTGCTCTCCCGACGCGCCGCAGCGTTCACGAGCGTCGAGATGGCGCCGTGGTCGGCCGAGGATCTCGGGTCGTGGCTCGCCTCGATCGGCCGGGAGACCACCCACGCGGCGACGCTCGCGCGGCTCGCCGACGGACGGCTCGGCTTCGCGGTCGAACTGTCGGACGCCTTCGAAGCCGACGCCGAGCTCGCCGCGCGTGCCGCCACCGCGTCGCTGGCCGACCTGGTTCCGACCCACGTCGACGCCGACGAGCTCGATGAGGCACCGGCGGACGCACCGACCGACAAGCCGCGCCACGCCACCGCAGACGACGCGCGCGTGGTGTTGCAGCTCGCAGCCCTCGTCGGCCAGATCTTCCCCTCCGGCCTGGTCGCCGAGATGGGCGGTTTCACCCGCGACAGCGTCGACGACCTGCTCGACGCGATGGGCGACCTGTTCGAAGAGGTCCAGTACCACGAGCAGATGGCGACGTGGCTCTACCGATTCAAGCGCGGAACGTGGCGGGAGGGCCTGCTCGCTGCGTTCGATACCGAGACCGACCGCGAGCTCACCCGTCGTGTCGCGTTGTACATGGAGCGCTTCCTCGTCCCGCGTGGTCCCGCCTTCATGGCGCACACCGCCCGCACGTGGGCACAAGCCCACGAGTACGCCCGCGCGGGCAACATGCGCGCCGTGACGCTGACGAACGACGCCGCCGACGCTTGGGGGATGACGTGGGACCTGATGCGGGCCCACCCCGAAGTGGATTGGCAGCCCGTGCTCAAGCGCTCGGTCTGGACGACGCTCCTCGACCACCTCGTGCAGACCGGCAGCGTGGCCCAGGCCGAGTCCGTCACCCAGGAGGCGCAGACCTGGGCCGACGCGAACAACGACACCGAACTTCAGGCGTGGCTGCTGCTCAACACCAGCAAGCTCTCGGGACGTCGGCAAGACTTCCTTGCCGCGCGTCAGCAGGCCGCGTCGGCGATCAACGCCTACGACGCGTTGGGCAATCGCAACAAGGTCGCAGAAGTCTGGGCCCACCTCGCCCAGATCGAGCTTGGGGACGAGAAGACCGAGGCCGCCCTGCAAGCGGTCGATCAAGCGATCGCGTTCGGATCGCGCGAGGACGGCGAGGGCCGGACCGTCGTGCAGCCGAGCATCGTCGTCACGGCGGAGCTGGTCCGCGGTGCGGCGGCGCGCCAGGCGGGCCAACTCGACCAAGCGATTCAACACTTCCGGCAGGCGAACGAGGTCGCTGGCGCCGTCGGCCTCGCGCCGCAAGCCTTGGAGGCCGGCGTTGGCCTCGGCGAAGCCACCCTCGCGTCTGGCAAGCCCGACGAGGCCCGTCAGATCCTCAGCCGCGTCCTGCTCGCGTGCCGACAGGTCGGCGCGCTTCCTCGGGAGCGTAACGCCGCCCAGTTGCTCGCCCAGATCGAGGGACGCGCCGGCAAGTTCGGCGAGGCCCTCGAACTGAGCAAGCGCGTCCTGCAGATCACGCAGCAGCTCCGCTTCGACGCAGCGCTGCCCGTCGACCTGTTCAACGTCGGCTTCTACACGCTCACGCAGAACAAGGGCGCGGACGCGTTGCCGTTCTTCGAAGGCGCTCTTCAGCGCATGGCAGGCCAGGACACCAACCCCCTCCTGCGTGACCTGCTGTACTACGCGGGCATCGCGTCGCTCCAGGCAGGGAAGGTCGACGCAGGCAAGGCGCACCTGCAGCGCGCCCTGCCGATCCTCTCGGCGGCTGGAGACGCCCGCAAGCTGCTGTCGTCGCTCGACAACCTCGGTCGCATCAGCGCGCACGGTGGCAACAAGGTGGACGCGAAGGGCTGGTACGAGAAAGCGATCGAGGTCGCGAACCAGGCCGGCCTCAAGGACGAGCGGCGCGACCTGCAAAAGCGCCTCGAAGGCCTCGGCGTCTGACGCACACGCGGCGCTCGGGAGACCCTCCAACCCCGAGCGCCCCGTGCCCAAAAACAACGACGCGCGACCCCAAAGGGCCGCGCGTCCGAGAGAACCTGCGCCTCAGTTGCCCAGCGCTTCCGCCGCGGCGTCCATCACCGCCATCGTGCCCGCGCCGTCCATGTCGTCGAGGGTCTCGATGACCATGTTCTCGTCGAGGACGATCAAGTACGGGTAGAACTGGACGGCTGCGTACTCGGTCAGGCTGTAGGCGTCGTCCGCGAGCACAGGGACGTTCGTCTCCTTGTACTTCGTCGACCACTCACGGAGATCCTTGCCGCGCGCCGGGTTGTAGTCGTCGTTCTCCGGCATGACGGTGATCCACACGAGCGAGCCATCGTGGACCGCTTGGCGGGCATCGCCAAAATACTGGTCGTAGTAGTCGTCGGAGGCGTCGCTGGACATGTAGTCCGCCAACGCGTTGCACGGCGGGCACCACTCGGCCGAGACGTCGATCACGATCTTGCGGCCACCATGGGCGAAGTCGTAGAGGTCGACGGTGTCGCCGTGTTGGTCGAGCAACGAGAAGCGCTTGAACAGCTTGCCAGCACCGGCGGCGTTGCCGGGACGGCCGCTGTCCGCGATCGCCTGCTTGTCGGCTTCCGGGAGAACAGGCCAGCCGCCGATGTAGGGACGGCTCGCTGCATCGTTCGGGTTGAACCCGGCCGACAGCTCATCCTTGTCGTTGAAGCCGTCGAGGTCGGAGTCCGCCGCGATCGCATTCGTGCCGAGGTCGATCTCTTCAGGGTCGGTCAAACCGTCGCCGTCGGTGTCCGCCAGGTTGGGGTCGGTGTTGATCGCGAGCTCGTCCTTGTCGGTGAGGCCGTCGCCGTCCGAGTCCTTGCCACAAGCTGCCAGCAGCGCCAACGCCGCCATCCACATCGTGCTCCGCATACGCCCTCCGGTTGAACGTTGCGACATCGTACCGCACCTGGGCCAAACCCGCGCAACGATCCGAAAAAAGCGACGCAGCGCAACGAGGCGCCGCGTCACGTCCCGAGCACCAACCGTACCGCGCGCGACTTCCCGACCCGCAACACGCAGCCCTGACCGAGCGCCTCCGCCGAAATCGTGGCGTTCGGGTCCGTCACCCGCTCGTCGTCGAGACGCACACCGCCGCCCTGGATCGCGCGACGTGCGGCGCTCCGCGACTCCTCGATCTTCGCGTCCGCGATCACCGCAGCGAGCAGCCACGGCGCACCGCCCGGCGCCAGCATCAACGTCGGAAGCGCCGACGACGCGGTCGCGCTCGTCATGGCGGCCGCCGCGTCGCGGGCCTGGTTGGCGGCATCGACCCCGTGCAGCAGCGCCGTGACCTCCCAAGCGAGGCGCGCCTTCGTCTCCCGGACAGCAGCGCCACGTAGCCCGTCATAGGCCTCGATCTCGTCCAGCGGGAGGAAGGTGTACAAGCGGAGGAAGCGGACCGCGTCGCGATCGTCGACGTTGAGCCAGTACTGGTAGAAGTCGAAGGGTGCAAAACGCTCTCGCGACAGCCAAACCGCCCCGCCGTGGGTCTTGCCCATCTTCTCGCCCGTCGCTGTGACAAGCAGCGGCAGCGTGAGCGCCCAGGCCGGCGCCTCCGCCTTGCGGCGGATCAGGTCGACGCCTGCGAGGATGTTGCCCCACTGGTCGTCTCCGCCGATCTGCAGCTCGCAGCCGTGCTCTCGGTGCAGGACGAGGAAGTCGTAGGCCTGAAGAAGCTGGTAGTTGAACTCGATGAAGCTCAGCCCGCGTTCCAAGCGCTGGCGGTAGCCCTCGGCCGCGAGCATGCGGTTGACCGAGAACGCGCTCCCGATCTCGCGCAGGAAGGCGATGTAGTTGAGCGACATCAGCCAGTCCGCGTTGTTCAACAGCGCGCCACGGCTCGGGTCGGTCACGTCGAGCACACGACCGAGCTGCGCCTTCTGACAGGCGATGTTGTGGGCAATCGCCGCCTCATCGAGCAGCTTCCGCGCCTCGGTCTTGCCGGAGGGGTCTCCCACCATGCCCGTCCCGCCACCCACCACGACGATCGCGCGGTGACCCGCCCGTTGCAGGTGCGCCATCATCATCATCGGGAGCAGGTTACCGACATGCAGGCTGTCGGCGGTGGGATCAAAGCCGGCGTAGAACGTGATCGGGCCGGCGTCCATCCGGGCGCGCAGGCCCGGAGCGTCGACGACCTGCTTCACAAAACCCCGGGCCTCGAGCTCGTCGAGGACGTGCATTGCGCCTCCAGCGCCGCCCTCGTACAATCCCCGTCCCCCCGCCGCAAGCAGGCCCATGCACGACGACGACGACGCCACGGTCTCCCCTTCCGGCGCTGACGAGCCCCGGGCGCGCGACGTCGTCCGCGCCCAACAGACGCTCGCACGCGCGATCGTGGGCACCTCCGTCGTCGAATCGCTCCTGCGTCGCGAGCAGCGCCGCCCCGCTGGCAACGGTGCACGGACGTGGAGGCGTGTCGCCGGTGAAGATCCTTTCGTGATCGCCCGCCTCGAAGGCGACATCGTCCGTGCCACGACGTACGTCGACGGCCGGTTCGTTCGCATCGATCAAGAGGCGCGTGAGGCCGCTCGCCAGCGGCATGGAGGCGTCCCCACCCCACCCTCCTCGTGGACGGGCGGCGGAAGCAGTGCCGAAGCCTCGATCCCCGCCGCCTTCCGCAACATCCCCGTCGCGACGCGGAGCGAAGGCGATCGGGCCGCCAACCAAGGCGAATCCCTGATCCCCGCCGGCTTTCGCGACTTGCCGATCGCGAAGCCCAAGGAACACGCCCCGTCGGCGGCAGAGGTGGCGGCGAAGCGACGCGCCGCGGAGGCCTCGCAAGCCAAGGCCACGCCGGCCATCCCCGCCGGCTCCGTCCCCGTCACGCCAACGGCTCCGACAACGCCGACGGCCGTGACGCCTCGCCCGGCGCACTCCGCGACCGGACGCGCGATGTTGAGCCCCCGCGCGCGGACGCCGATCGCGCCCACCGTGCGCCCGACCCCCGGGCCCACGCCGCCGCCTGTCGGCGAGCCCGCACCGACCAGGCCGCCGGCCCCGGCTCCAAGCCCCGCGCCACCGACGGCGTCGACACCGGTAACGAGCGCCGCGGCGATCGCCGGCCCGCCGCCATCGGTCGACGCCGACAGCGCTGCACGTCAGGCCCAACGCGGCGCCGGCGGGTCGCTGGATGACCTGTTCCAGCGGCCTGCGGCGGGGACTGAAGGGCGCACACGCCTCGCTCGACGCCCCCCACCGCCGACGGACCCAACGAACAAGCCCAGCGGCTGACCGCGTCGCTCAGGCGGTGGCGCCGCGCCGGCCGCGACCTCGTTACTGAGGTTGACCCACGGGCGTCGCGGCGTTGCAGTCGTCGTCGGTGCCGTTGCCGGGCACCTCGAGCGTGTTCGGCCCGATGCTCGGGTTGGCGTCGTTGCAGTCGCCGCCGAGCTCGGTGTAGCCGTCGCCATCGTCGTCGAAGCGGTCGGTGCCCTCGTCCACGCGCCCATCGCAGTCGTTGTCCCGGAAGTCCGGTTCCTCATTGGCCGTCGGGTACGAGTCGTCGTTGGTGTCGTTGCAGTCGCCGAGGATCGCGCCGTCGCTGCACGGGCGCGCGCCGCTGCCACTGACGCCTTCACAGTACCCATCGCCATCGTCGTCCGCGAGCGCGGTGCCCTCGTCGCGGAACAGGTCACAGTCGTTGTCGAGGCCGTCGGGCAGCTCGGGGGCACCGGGGAACACCGTCGGCTCAAAACCGTCGCAGTCTCCGGCCGCTTCGGTGTAGCCGTCCCCGTCATAGTCGAGCGTGCCGCCGTCGACGCCACCGTCACAGTCGTCGTCGATGCCATTCCCGAAGATCTCGGCCTCGCCCGGGTTGACCAACGCGTCGCCGTCGTTGCAATCCCCGGGAAGAACCGCGGGGCTCGCGCACGAGACGCTGCTGTCGCAGTACCCGTCGCCGTCGTCATCCCCGGTGGCCGTGCCGTCGTCGATCAGCCCGTCGCAGTCGTTGTCGACGCTGTCGGGCTGCTCCGCCGCGCCGGGCCGGACCGCGGCGTTGTCGTCGTCGCAGTCGCCGCCGCACGTCGTAAAGCCGTCTTGGTCGCGGTCGTAGGCCGAGGGCACGCCGTTGCGGCAGTCGTTGAGCCGAAGGCTCACGTTTTGGAGCGGCTGGTCGCCCACAAGGAGCACCAGCGAACCGGTCTGCGCCGCGGCGGTGAGCGCACGCGCAAAGATCTCGATCTCCGCCGAGTCGCGGGGTTCAACGTACACCGGGAACGCTTCGTCCGACCCAAACACCGCCTCCGGCGAGAAGCCGGCCCGCGTCACCGTGAGCCGGACGTCGGAGTCGTTGCGGACCGTCACGCGTTCGATCCCGGTACCGCCAACGTCCACGGCACCGAAGTCGACAGTCCAAGGAGTGACCGTCGCGGCCGGCGTGTCGGCGTGCGCCCGGACCTCCACCGTCTGGACGCCGTCGCGCGGGTCGTCGCTCGTGACCTCGAGTTGCGCCCGATGGTAGCCCTCCCGCAGCGGGAAGTAGCCGAGTTCGACGTCCACGAACTCGTCGCGCTCGATCTGGAAGAAGCCGAACCCTTCCGACGTATCGAAGCTCGTCGGCAGCGCGAAATAGTCGCCGTCGATGTTGTTGATCGCGACGTTGGTCACACGGCAAGCCGCGCGGTTGGCCGCCAACCGCAGCGTGAACAAGTGCTCCGACCCCACAGGGAGGTCGCCGAGATCGTTCAGCGCCGGACTGACCGAGAGATCGCACGGCAAGATGTCGGTCTGAATGGTGCGCTGGCACGCCGAGAGCCCGACCGCGAACGCACCCAGCGTCAGGAAGCTCGATCGCATGCTGCCCCTCCTCCCGACCATCGTACACCGAGCGACCGCGTGATCCCACCGCTTTTGCGACGACGAAGGGAAATGGCGACGAACGGCAGACTCCACACCGACGCCCAACGGCCTTGGGCGCACCCGGCCAGCGGCACCTGGACTTGCGGACCGCACCCCGCATCGACGGCCCCGTCGCAGTCGTTGTCGACGCCGTCGCACACCTCCACCCGAGCCGGCGAGACCCAGCCATCCCGGTCGTCGCAGTCGCCGTCCGTGCGGGAGAACCCGTCCCCGTCTGCGTCGGCATCGTCGAGACCTTCGTCGACCACGCCGTCACAGTTCTGGTCCACCCCGTCCTGACGCTCCACCGCGCCGGGACGGACGCCGGCATCGCGGTCGTTACAATCCGCCGGCGGCGCGCTGCCGTCGCCGTCCACGTCCGTGATCACGCCGTCCTCATCTAGGCGTCCGTCACAGTCGTCATCCATGCCATTCGCGCCGTCGGGCGCGCCGGGATGCACCGAGGCGGCGCCATCGTGGCAGTCCCCCTCGACCTCGGTGAGCCCGTCACCATCGTCGTCGAAGCGGCGCGTGCCTTCGTCGACCACACCGTCACAGTCGTTGTCGCGGCCGTCGTCGACCTCGGCGGCGCGCGGCCCCACGCGCGGGTCGGTCGGCGCACAGTCCCCGCCCTCCGCGGTCACGCCGTCGCGGTCCGGGTCAACGCCAAGATCGAGGAGCATACCGTCGCAATCGTCGTCGACGCCGTTGTCCGGGACCTCCGGCCGGCCAGGATGAACCGCCGGGTCGCCGTCCGCGCAATCGCCCTGCGCTTCCGCGTACCCATCGCCGTCGTCGTCGAACGCCACCGTGCCCTCGTCCACCAAGCCGTCGCAGTCCTCGTCGACCCCATCGGCGCGCTCGGTCCGCGCCGGCGACACCGCCGCACGCGTGTCGTCGCAGTCGCCACCCCGCTCGGTGATGCCGTCCCGATCGTCGTCAAAGTCGTCGGTCCCCTCGTCGACCAAGCCGTCGCAGTCTTGGTCTCGGCCATCGGCCCGCTCCGTGCGCCCCGGGCCGATCGCCGCATCGAGGTCGTCACAGTCCCCCCCGCCGACCTGGCGCGCTTCGACGCCGTCACCGTCGACATCCCGCGCATCACCGCCCGTGCAGTCGTCGTCACGGCCGTTCCACGGCACCTCGGATGCCCCCGGAGCCACGGACGCGTCCGCATCGTCGCAGTCTCCGCCCTGCGACGCGCGACCGGGGCCCGCGCAGCCGCCGGCCTCATCGGGCGGGGCAGGCGAGGCCACACCGAACCCATCGCCGTCCGCATCGCCAAAGCAGGCATCCGCGCCGTCGCAGTCCTGGTCCACGCCGTCCTGCGCCACCTCCGGGGCGCTCGGTCCGATCGTGGGGTCGGCGTCGTCACAGTCCGCCGCGTCCACCGCCTCCCCGGGTCCCTCACCACATTGCAGGGACACGCCCGGGACGACCTCTGGGCCCCCGTGGCCGTCGCCATCGCCATCGCGCGGGCACGCGTCCACCCCGTCGCAATCTTGGTCGACGCCGTCCGCGAGCCGCTCGGCGGCGCCGGGGAACCGCGTCGCCGCACCCGTGCCCACGTCCGCGCAATCGTCGGACAGCGGCGAGAATCCCGGCACGTCCGCACAGTTCAGCCCGCCGGCCTCGCCCGAGACACCCCCGCCATGCCCATCCCGATCACGGTCGAAGTAGCATCGGTCCCCGCCGTCGCAGCTCTGGTCGACGCCATCGGCAACGACCTCGGCGGCGCCGGGGTACCGGGAAGGGTCCACGTCGTCGCAATCCTCCGACGTCGCCGCGAGCCCCGGCGCGCGCGTACAGTCGGATGCACCGAACGCCGCCAAGGTCGCGCTGCCGAAGCCATCGAGATCTTCGTCGAGGAAGCAGGCATCGACGCCGTCGCAGTCTTGATCGAGCCCGTCGCCAGGCGCGTCGACCGCGTCCGGGTGAACGAAGGCGCCTTCTCGTCGGTCATCGCAGTCGTCCGACCGGGCCGACGTGTAGACGTCCTCGCACGTGAGGGACGGGGTGTAGCGCAGCGACGGGACGCCGTAGCCATCGCCGTCCTCGTCGAGGAAGCACAGCTCGAGGCCGTCGCAGTTCTGATCGACGCCGTCGGCCGGGATCTCGACGGCGGAGGGAGAACGCAGCGGATCCGTGTCCGAACAGTCGTCGCCCGTCGCGCTCGCTCCGGGGACCCCAAAGCACGAGCCTCCCACCACCTCGACGCGTGCGCCAAGGCCGTAGCCATCACCATCTTCGTCCGCGAAGCACAACTCTCGGCCATCACAGTTCTGGTCTACGCCGTCGGCTGGCAGCTCGGCGACCCCGGGGCGCACCCACGCCGCCCGGTCGCCGACGTCCCGACAGTCGCCCGCCATCGCGCTGACGCCCGGTGTGCCCTCGCACAACACGCCCGCACCCGGCGCGGCGAGGTAGGAGCCGTACCCGTCCAAATCCTCGTCAACCCAGCACAAGTCGACGCCGTCACAGTTTTGATCGATCCCGTCGGCGATGCCCTCCGCCGCGTCTGGACGAAACGACGGCCCGGCGTCCGGGAAGTCGTTGCAATCCGGTCCAAACCCGCAGACCTCGTCGGCCCTGTCGAAGCCGTCGCCGTCGGCATCGCAGCACTCGACATAGAACCAACAGTCCGTGTCCTGGCAGTCCGTCCAGCCGTCGGCGTCGTTGTCGTAGCCGTCGAAGCACTCCTCGTCGCAGTCGAGCTCCGCGTCGCCGGTGTCCTCGATGCATTGAACGAGCCCGAGCAGGAAGAACCGCTTGTCGGGGACGTTCGACGCCTCCCACACCCCCTGCTGCCAGCGAAGCCACTTCGGATCGCCGATCGTGACGTCGTAGGCCGCGACGCCACCGCCACCGGTCGAGCCAAACAGGCCGCCCCCGCCGAACACCAGCGCATGCCACCCCGGGTAGAGCAGCACCCCCGATGGGATCTCGACGTCTTGGCTGTACAGCGGCGCCTGAAACGTCGTCGACCAGATCGCGTCCGAGAGTTGGCTGTCGCGGGGCAGATCATCCGGGCCTTGCAGGTCGACGATCGCGGCAAACAAGCCCGGCCCAATCCCCTCGTTCTGGAAGAGGTGCCCGCCGACCGCCGTGACCAGCCACGGCTCCGCGTTCTCGAATCGGACCCCGAGGTATTGGTTCGCATTGAGCGCATACCCATAGGCCTGCCCTTGCGAGGCGTTGCGGGCGGTCTGGTACAGCACGTCCTGCGCTTGGGCCGAGGCCCCAGCCCAGAGCGCCGCCACGATCCACGCCCGCGCCGCACGCGCCACCTGCCCCCCTTCTCGCCACCACGCTATTGTACCCCGAGCCCCAGCACGCCTACCGGAAAGGCTCCGCTGGGCGTTGTCGCAAGACGTCAGGGAGACCGCATGAAGTTTGAGATTCGCGACAGCTTCGCGCTGAGCCCCGAGGCCCTGTGGACCGAGCTGTTCGACCCTGAGAACGAAGCCAAGCTCGCCCAACTCGCCGGCGCGAACCGCGAAGTCGTGGCCCAGACGGTCGAAGGCGACCGAACCACCCGCCACGTCCGCATCCACACCAGCCATCCCCAGATGGCCCAGCTCGCCAAGCTCCTCGGCGGGGACTCGGTGTCGTTCGACCAGCACTTCGTGCTCGACGCCGCGACGCGACGCTGCACGTGGCGCTACGAGACGCCCGCAGGAGACCGCGTCCGCATCGCGGGGACGTGGCGCGTCGAACCCCACGCAGAAGGGGCCGAGCGCATCGTGGAGGGCGACGTGAAGGTGAGCATCCCGCTGGTCGGCGGCACGCTCGAAGGCCGAATCGTGCAGTCGATCCGCGACACGTTCGCGAAGGGCACCGCGTGGCGAAAGGCGCGGTTGCGTCAGCCGTCGTAGCGACGCCGGCGGCGCGCAGCGAGGAGTCCGAGCCCCACCGCGCCCCAGCCAGCTGCACGGCCTGACGCGCCCGTCCCGGCGGTCGCACAACCGCAGCCGCCGCCCGCGCCGCCCTCCGACCCTGAGCCCTCCCAGACGCCCACTTCGGTCCCGGGATCGTCCGGTGTCGCGGTGCCATCCGCGACACGCGCGGAGGCGAACCAACCCGCTTCAGGGTCGTCAAACGTGCAGGGGCCGAATCCGTACGCGCCGACCTCGGGGAACCGCCCCTCCCCAGCCGCACCCGTCGACTCGAACCAGTAGACGTGGCAACCCGCATCCACCGAGGCCGACAAGGACCACGTGCCGGACGCCTCGTCGCCAAACGCCAACGTCATCGCGTACATCGTCCCGTCGAGGACGGCGCGCATCTCCGTGACCCCGCCGGGATCGTGCGCGTCGGCCATCAGGGCCACCTGCCCCGACGGCGCGAGCGGCGTGTGGGCCCCCATCGCGATCGCCGGCACGTCCACGCCACCCAAGCCGAAGTCTTGGGTGCGGTACACGCCGACCGTGCTGACGCCGAGTTCGTCCCACATCGGCTCCATGATGTTGGACCGATGGCCGTCGCTGCACATCCAACCACGAAGAACGCCGACGAACGCGTCGGAGTAGCCCATCGAAACGTTCTCTCCGATCGCTTGGCCGTCGTAGAACCGGTCAAGGCGCGCACCGAAGCTGGTGCCGTCGCTGGAACTGTGGCTGAGGAAGTCCCCGGTCGCCATGTCCTCGGTATGAAACACCGCCGCCGCCGCCAACGCGGTGCTGTACGCCAACAGCGCCTGCGGTTGCTTTTCGGTCGCCGTGAAGGACGCCAGCGAGCAGCCGCCCCGCTGGTATTCGTCAGAGAACGCCGTGGGGTCGACAC
>JBJONI010000317.1:0-2864 GCA_046051915.1 Pseudomonadota bacterium | reverse complement strand
TGGGTACCGGTCGCGAGCTTGCCCTTCACGGTGAGGAGGCCGCCCGACGGGACGACGGTCGCGCCCCACTGCGAGGCCACGGCCTGCGCCACCATGCCGGCCACCTGCGCGTTCTCGTCCGCGGAGCCCCCGCTGACGTCGAGCTGCACCGTGGCGGCGCGCGGAGCCGCGACGCCGAGGCGTGCCGTCCGGGCGGGCGCAAGCGCATCGAGCCACCAGGAGCCCGATTGTCCCGGCACATCGTGCACGAGGCCGACGACGACGTTGCTGCCGAAGACTTCGCCGAACGGCAAGCTCACGCGGCCGGCAGCATCGGTGACGACCCGTCCCGGAATCTGGGCCATGCCCCCCTGCACCCGGGTGCGGAACCGCGCGTTGGCCAACGGCTTGCCGCGGCAGGTAACGGTGAGGTCCGCGTGGTCACCCGGCCGCACGACGGGAGAGGTGCCGATCGGCTGGGCAGCGCCACCGGCGACGATGACGCCGTCGATCTCCACGCAATTCGCGACGTCCTCTGCGAGATCCTGGAAGTCACGAAGCTCAGATTTCCATTGTGCAGACGCGTCTTCTCCCACCTTGGCGCGTCCAAGAGCACGGACCTGCCGAATCGCGTCGGCGAGACCAAACAGCACGCGTTGGTCCAAAACCTCGGCAGACAAGCCCACGCGCACGCGCTCGGTCGCGTCGGCGAGCAAGCCCAGCACCTGCCGCACGACGGCGTCCTCGCGGGCAGCGATCGCCGCCGTGTCGAGCCCGGCGAGGACCCAGACCGCACCGTCCTTGTCGACCCATTGACCAACGAGCTGTACGTCCTCGACGACGCCCTTGACGAGGAGCTGGCTGACCGCATCCACCCGGTTGGTCGACGTCATCGAGACGACCCGGCCCCGCTTGTTGAGCACGGTCTCGGCGGTTTGAGACGTGCGGGTCTCCGCGTCGATCTCGGCTTCGAGCTGGGCTGCGACCATCACGAGGGCCTTCTGGAACGCCTCCAGGGAGGTCGCGCCCTTCCCGACGCCGTACAGCTTCCCCGGCTCGTACGGTGGGCTCGTGACCCACGTCGGCTGCGGCTGCTTCTTGGCGGGCTTGTCGATCGTCCGCTGGACGTCCGCGAACCCACCCGTCGACGTCGCGAGCCCGTCCACGCCGATCACGGCGACGGGCACAGGCTGTGCGAGCGTGCCCGCGCAGGCCGGCGACACCTCCCCTTCGCCCAGCGCCGCATCCAACGCCTGGTCTGCGCACGCGGCGCGCGCCCGAACCTGATCCAGGTCATCGGCCAGCGCCGGCAGGCCAAGGAGCAAGGCGGCCCACATCGGATGCGGGCGCATCACTCCACCTCAAGCAGCAAGAGCGCGCGCGACTGGACCTTGTAGGAGACCTTGCTGAACCCTGCCTCCTTCAGCGCGTCGTACAGGTCGTCCGCGACATCGGAAGGGTCCTTCTCTGTGGTCAGCAGCAAGCCCTCGATCGTGCTGGACGTGGCCGTGTTCTGGCGCCAGGTGTCGGCGACGTCCTTCAGGGCGTCACGGACGTCCTTCTGCCGCGCGTAGTCCTCGAACAGGCCACGCGGGCTCCGGACGATGACCTTGATCCGACGGCCCTCTTCGGCAGCGAGCTGCCAATAGCCGCGGATTTGCTCGAAGAGATCGGGCATCGCAGCCCCGATCGACTGCTTCGCGGCCAGCGCCCAATCGGCGCTCATCAGGGTCGAGGACCGCCCGGTCGCAGCACCCGTCTTCTGTCCGGTGGCCGTCTCGTACGCCGTCACCGCGGTGGTGGCTTGGTAGCCACGCGTCATGTCCTTCGCGAACGAGAACTCGACGTAGACGTCGGCACCGGCGAGGGCAGCCAACGTCGCGAGCGGATCCTCGGGCATGCCCGAGACCTCTTGCATCGCGATCTGCTGCTCGCGTGCCTTGCGCACGGCGTCCTGATCGACGAGCTCCCAGCGGCGGCTCGCAAAGAAGCTCTCCAGCTCGGTCGTGACCACCTCTCCGAGCTGCGTGAGCTCCCGGTCGTTCGGGTGCTTCTCCAATTCGGAGTACAGGACGAGGATCGTCGGGTTGCCGACGGCCTTGGCGAGCGCCTTGTCGGACGTGATCACCTTGTTGGCTTCCAGCAGCAGCCGAAGCCCTTCGACGTTGACGTCGACGAGCGTGTCGACCTCGACGACGAACTTCGTACTCGTCTCTTGCCGGCCCAACAGCTCGCCAGCGGTGGCGTGGGCGATCGCGTCGCTCAGGTGGTCCTTGACCCAGCCCTCGGCCTTGGCCTTTTGGCCTGGATCGGACGAGAGCTGCCCGGCGGCGTACAGCACCGCGTCGGCGCGTGCCTGGTCGACCGCTTGTTGGAGTGGGCACTCCTTGTCTTTGGCCTTGCAGTCACCGAGACCTCGGGCGTCGTTGACGCGGTAGCGGTGCACCTTCTGGTCGACCGCGCCGCGATCTTCCACCTTGGCGGCGTGAGCGTTCGAGGCCATCAGGACCGCCAACATCGCCGTCCACAGGGTCTTCCCAAGGGTCGTCATCCGTCCTCCCGCGCCGATCGAGGCTGGGTTGGTTGCGTCAAAGATCGATCTTGTACTTCTTGAGCTTTTCTTCCATCTCATCGAAGGCCTCGTCCACGCGTGCGTCGACCTCATTCCGCATCGCGCGGTCGAGGGCCGGTACGCCGTCGAGGGCCTTCTTGAACCGAGCGCGTTGCAGGCAGACGAGCACGTACATCGTGTCCTTCTTCGGCTCGTTGCGCATCGAACGCCCGCCCGTCAGGCTCAGGTCGGTGATGTTGCGCGCGACGCTGGTCACCGCCACCTCTCCATCGCCCGCGCCGTCCTTCATGAACTGCGCGCCATAGTCCTTGAC
>JBJONI010000316.1:0-9363 GCA_046051915.1 Pseudomonadota bacterium | reverse complement strand
CGCGCTCAGGTGGATCGGCGATCCCGACGGACGAGCCCCGTACACCGCTTGAAGGGCCGCTACCTCGATCGGGTCGCCGAGGCGCGTGCCGGTCCCGTGCGTCTCGACCAACGCAACGTCCGCCGCCGCGACCCCGCTCGATGCAAGGACCTCGGCCAACAGCGCACGCTGCGCCTCGCCGGAGGGCACGGTCAGCCCCGCCGCCGCGCCGTCGTGGCCCACGCCCGACGCGAGCAGCACGCCGAGCACCCGGTCACCGGCGGCCTCGGCATCCGCGAGGCGCTTGAGGACAACGACGCCGCAGCCTTCGCCACGCGCATAGCCGTCCGCCGACGCGTCGAACGTGTGGCAGCGCCCCGTCGGCGAAAGTGCACCCAACTGCCACAGCTGCGCGGTCGTCTCCGGCGACGTCATCGCGTGGACACCGCCGGCAAGCGCCAGATCCACCTCACCGTCCATCACCGCACGCGCGGCGAGGTGGACGGCGACGAGCGCGCTGCTGCACGCGGTGTCGAGCCCCACGGCCGGCCCCTGGACCCCGAGGTGGTACGCGAGCCGACCCGCAGCGAAACTGGGTTGGCTTCCCGTTCCCGCATAGGGATGTCCGCTGCCCTCGAACCGGCGCCCGTAGTCGGAAGCGCCGACCCCGAGCCAAACTCCGGTGCGTCGCGGGAGCCGATCGAGCGGGGCTGCCGCGTCGTCCAAGGCTTCGACAGCGCAGAGGAGGGCGAGGCGTTGAACCGGGTCGATCGCCTCCGCCTCCCGCGGCGAGATACCGAACCATTCAGGGTCAAACTCGCTCACATCGTCAAGGAAGCCCCCGGTGGCGATCCCCGTGCCGTCGGGCGTCGCCCACACGTCGGCGTCCCAGCGGTCAGCCGGGACCCGTCGGATGCCGTCGAGGTCGCCGCGCATCGCGTCTGCGAGCCCCTCGAGCGTCCGGATCCCCGCCGGGAGTCGCATCCCGACGCCCACGATCGCCACGCGCCGGTCCACCGCGGCGACTCGGGCGCTCAGGTCCTCCTTCGCCGTCGCCGTCGGGGGCTCCAACCAGGCGATGAGCCGGTCGACCGTCGGCGCGTCAAACACAAGCGTCGACGGCAAGGATCGCCCCAACGCATCCCCGAGCGAGCGGACGAGCGCGACGGCGCCCATGCTGTCGAGCCCGAGATCGAACAGGCCGCGGTCGCGCGGGACGTCGGCGCGGCCGAGCACCGACGCGACCGACGCAAGCACCACGTCCGCCAGTGGCCGCGGGGCGGGTCGCGCGTCGATCTCCTCGACCGCGCCGGCCGCGCGCCCCCGTGCCGGCGCGCCGAGCGCCTCAGACCGTGACGACGCACCGAGCGAGGCGACGAACGTCTTGGGTTCGAAGTGGATCACATGGCCGAACACGCCACCAGCCGTCGCGGCGACGACCGACAGCACCGCCTCAGCGGCCGAGAGCCTCGTGATGCCCCACCGCGCGAGGCGTTCCCCGACCTGCGCCGACGCCATGCCGACGCCCCCGAGGTCGACCGGACCAAGGCCCAACCACGACGTCGGAAGACCCGCCGCGTGACGCGCGCGGCATCGCGCCCAGTCCGCAGCATGCGCCGACGCGTACGCGGCCTGACCCGGGATGCCGAGCCACACGGAGGCCGAGCCCACGACGACCAACGGCGCGGCCCCGGCCACCTCCGCCGCGACGGTGAGCGCCGTCGCGCGCAGGTGTCGAAGTGTCGCCTCCCGCGCCCCGTCGCCGTCCGCGATCGCCGCATCGTCGACGCTGCCTGCCGCTTGCACGACGCCCGACCAAGGCCCCGCCGTGCGCAGGACTTGCGCCGCATCGGGGTCCAGGACGTCGACCGCGAGCTCGCCATGCCGTGAGGCCGCCACGACCTCGCTCGCGCCGGCTTCGCGCAACGCGTCCACCAAGCGGCGGCCCAGCGCGCCTGCACCGCCAATCACCAGCCATCGGCCAGACACGCGCGGCGACGCGGGCAGCGCGCGCGCGCGTCCGCGGCGCTCCGCAAGGCCGGAAGGCGATCGCACAAGGTCACGGCCAGCGGCGGCGGCCACATCCGTCGCATCGACCCCATCGACGTCCGGCGTGTGAACGACCGACCCACGCCACGACCAAGGTCCCTCGACCGCCGCGACCCGACCGGCCGCGACCGCCGCCTCCACCTCGGGGTCTCCTTGACGCCCCACCACCGCGACGGCGCGCCCCGATCGCGATCGAAGCCACGCGAGGAAGTCCCCGTCCCCCGAACGCCATACCTCGACGGGCGCTGGGGCATGCGCCGGGGCCACCGCGTCGAGACCGACCTCGACCTCCTCAAAGAACGGGAGGCCCACCTCCGCGCGCGCGTCGTCGATCCACAGCGAGGGCCCGAGGAACGTCGTCCCGGGCATCTCGGAACGTCGTCCGTCGACCCACAACGTCCCATCGACCGCAGCGCCCGCGTCCCAGCGATCGGCGAAGGCTTGCAACAGGTCGCGCGCGCCGGCGGAAGCGAGGTGCAAGCGCGTCCCCGGACGCGCATCGAACGTCGCACGATCGAGGTCCCACCACGTCTGGGCTTCGGCGGCCGAAGCACCGTCGGGCGCGTCCCAGGCCAAGGCGCCACACCCCACGGCGGCGACGCGTCCTTCCCCCAACACGGCCTCGGGCAGCCCGATCGTGTCGATCACCAGCCCGACCAACACCGCCGCAGCCACCTCGGGCCGAGCGGCCGCCTCCCCCAGCGCCAACCGCCGCGCCGACGCCACACGCGAGGTCGCAGCGAGCGCGAGCAGGGTCGCGGGCGCATCCTCCCAAGGCCCGGTCAGATCGAACAGGTAGCCCGCAGGGGCGCCCGAGGTCGGCAGCGACGGCTCGCCGCGAAGGGCGACCGCAGCCTCCGCACTGGAACCGGCGACGACGCTGCGGCGCGCGGCGAGATCCCGCCGTCCGAGCGTGCCCGTCGCGACCGCGTCCGGCCAGGACAGCCCGGCGTCGAGCGCGTCGGCGACAGCCCGGCTCAGCGCGTCCAAGCGCGCGGGATCGGGGGCCGAGAGACGGAGCCAACGAAGCCCCAACGCCGGGGCCTCGTGCCCTCGAGGCGGTGGCGCCTCGACGATGAGGTGCGCATTCGTCCCCGACATCCCGAACGCGCTGACCCCCGCGACGCGCCCAGCGGCTGCTGGGGCGTCCCAAGCCAGAGGCGCGGTCGTCAAGGTCAAACGCCCTCGTCCAAGACCGAGAGCGGGGTTCGGACGCGTCGCGAAGCGATGCGCAGGGCGCTCGTCGGCGCGAACGACGGTGACGGCCCGAAGCAAGCCAGCGACGCCTGCGGCAGCCTCGGCGTGGCCCAAACGGGACTTGACCGCACCGAGGACGACCGGCGGCCCCGACGTCCCGAGCGCCTCCCGGAGCGCCCGCACCTCGATCGGATCCCCGAGCGGCGTCCCCGTCCCATGCGCCTCGACGTAGCCGACCGCCGCGGGCGAGAGGCCCGCGTTGGCGAGCGCCGCCTCCACCACGCGCCGCTGCGCGTCGGGGTTGGGAGCCGTGAGCCCGTTGCTTCGGCCATCTTGGTTGATCGCCCCGCCGCGAATGACCGCGAGGACACGGTCCCCTTCCGCGAGCGCGTCGTCCAACCGTCGCAACACGACGACCCCGACGCCCTCGCTGCGGACGTAGCCGTCCGCCGCCGCGTCGAACGTCTTGCAGCGGCCGTCCGGCGCCAACGCGCCCATCGCGTGGAAGACGAGGCTCGCGTCCGGCGCGAGGAGAAGGTTCACGCCCCCCGCGAGCGCGAGGTCACACTGCCCCGCGCGCAACGCATCGACCGCCATCTGTACGGCGACCAGCGAGCTGCTGCACGCGGTGTCGACGCTGATGTTCGGGCCGCGCAGGTCGAAGGCGTAGCTGAGACGGCCCGCGGCGACCGAACGAAAGACGCCGGTGCCATCGTAGACAGAACGCGCCGCGTTCTCGTCGTTGTACAAGGTCCTTCGGTCCCAATCGCTGAGTGCCACGCCCAGATAGACACCCGTGTTCGAACCCGCCACGCCGCCGAGCTGGCCGGCATCTTCGAGCGCACGCCACGCGGTCTCCAACAACACGCGTTGCTGGGGATCCATCGCGCGGGCCTCGGCGTGGCTGATGCGGAACAGGTCGGCATCAAATCTGGCGAGATCGCCGATCGTGCCCGCGAGGCCAACCCCAGCGAGCGCGGCATGGCGCGCAGGCTCCCACCGTGAGCGTGGCACCGGACCCACCACCGGATCGTCGGAGGCGACGACAGACGCGAAGGTCTCCAGGTCGACGATGCCTCCTGGAAACCGACACGCGGTGCCGACGATCGCGATCGGCGCGCGTGGCCGAGCCTGTAGCTCCGCGACGCGCGCCTTCAGGCGCCGCAAGCCGATCAGGGCTTCGCGTAGCTCGTCCGACTCCGCCATCTCCGCTCCCGTCGGCCGAACTTAGCCCAGGCGCGCGCGCTCGTCCCCATCGCGGCGACCTTCGTACAGCGCGACGTAGGCCGCCGCGCAGGCTGCGATGTCGAACGGCGCCACGGCGGCCAGACTGGCGGCACCGAGCGCGCGACGGGTCGGCGCGGGGAGGGCGACATGACGCGCGATGGCGTCGGCGAGGGCCGACGGCGCTCCAGGTGCCACAGCTTCTCCGCCCGCCCCGGCCGCAAGCAACGTCGGTCCCCCTCCGCCGGTGGTCACCAACAACGGCAGGCCCGCTGCGCAGGCTTCGAGCAGCGTGATCGGCAACGCCTCCGAGATCGAAGGGAGGCAGAACAGGTCGAAGGTGGCCATCCAGCCCGCCACGTCGTCGGAGGGCCCGGCCAAGTGCACCCGATCCGCGACCCCGAGGTCGTGCGCTTGGTCGCGGAGGGCCTCGGCGAGTTCGCCGTCACCCACCAACGTACAGCGCACGTGCACCCCGCGACCCGCCAAGATGGCGACCGCCTCGATCAGATCACGCTGCCCCTTGATCGGCGTCAGTCGACCGACCGTGCCTACATGCAACGGCCCGTTTTCGGCGATGGCCGCGCGGGGTCGGCCGCGCAGCGCCACGCCATTCGGCACGGTGACGACCGGACAACCCGGGGCCTCGCGCCGCGCCCGTACCGCCGAGGTCGCTGCCTCCGAGCATCCCACCACCGCCGTCAAGCCCCAGGACAGCACGCGGCGAACATGGATCAACCCCCGCACATCGTCGGGATGACAGGCGTGCTCTGTGTAGACGACCTTCGGGACGCCCGACAGTCGCGCCGCGACCGAACCCCACGCAAGGCCCGTGAACAGGTGGGTGTGCACCACGTCGGGCCGCAACCTGCGGAAGGTCGAGACGAGGCGCGGCAGCACCGAGACATCGTAGCGCGACCGCTTCTCGACGGGCACAACCCAGCGCCGCTCCTCGTCTGTGAGCCTCTTTTGAAGCGGCCCTTCCTCGCGGAGCAGCACAACGTGTACGTCATGCCCCGCCGCCCGCTGGGCCTGCGCGAGCTGCAAGGCAAAAACCTCCGCGCCTCCGAGGGTGAGCGAAGGGAGGACCTGAACGATCCTCATGCCGGCCGAACCTCATCAAGCACGCCGAGCAGACGTCGACACATCACCTCTTGGGAGAACTGCGCCTCCGCCCGCGCGCGGCTCTCGGCGCCGCGTTGCAGCCGACCGACCTCGTCCTCCACCATCCGACGAACGCCCTCGGAGAGGGCATCGACGTCGCCGATCGGGGCGAGCACGCCGTTGCTGCTATCGAGGAGGGCACGGATCCCTTCGACGTCGGTCGACACCACAGGCAGCCCCGCAGCCATCGCCTCGATCATCGACAGCGGCATGCCTTCCCAATCCGACACCGACAGGTAGACATCGGACGCCATCAGGAGGTCTGGCACATCCGCCCGGCGGACCAAAAACCGGACATGCGCCTCGAGGCCATAGGCGGCCACCAAGGCGCGAAGCTCGGCCTCGCGGTCCCCCCAGCCGATCAGGGCGAAGCGAAGGTTCGGCAACGTCGGCACCAAGCGCCGCGCGATCTCGATGATGTGGTGCTGCGCCTTCTGCTCGACGAACCTGCCCACATTGGCGATGACGACCTCGCCGGCCCCGGCACCCATCGCGGCACGGGACGACGCGAGGGTTGCGGCGTCGCGAGGACCGAAGGGCGCCAGATCAATGCCATTCGGCACGATCGTCATTCGCGAAGCCGAGAGGCCCGCCCGCGTGAGCCGCCGGGCGACGTCCTGACTGACCGGCACGACGCGGTCCGCGATGGCGAGCGGCCTCGAAATCCAGGCGTAGCGATGGGCCGGCCAGCCATGCGCGACCGCGACCACCGGCACGTCACGACGGGGGTTGGCAAGCCGGGCGACCCAAGCGGTGACCAAAGAGTTGGCGATGATCACCGCCGGCCGATGTCGACGAACCAGCGTGCCGATCTGGGCCGCGGCGACAGGGACGCGCAACCGCAGGTCGCGCAGGGTGATGGGGTGGTACGTCACGCGGGGGGAGAGCTTCGCGACAAGCTCCCCCGGCGTTGCCGCGACGTGCACCTCGGCTCCCTGGGCCGCGAACCAGGCAGAGACCGTCACGACCCAAGCCTCCGCGCCACCGGTCGTCAGTTGGTTCGTCAGGATCAGGATCGGCGACGGGACGGCCACGGGACCTCACTGGGCGGGGCGCGGCTGCGCCCAGGGGTTCGTTAGCCCGCCAAGGGGCGCATGCGCTCGGGAAGTCCGGCCGCGAGCGCGGCTTGGGCCTCCGCGAGGCAGGTCTCCGCGGGACGCGACGCCCACGAGGAGGTGTCGATCGGGGGCAGAACCCGCATCGTGACGTGCGTGGGACGGATCTCCCACCGCGTCGACGGCCAAGCGTCGAACGCGCCCTCGCACGCGACGGGCACGATCGGAAGGCCCGTCTCCACAGCGAGGTGGTAGATCCCCTTCTTCAGGGGCATCAGCCGCCCATCCTTGGAGCGCGTCCCCTCGGGCCAAATCCAGATCCCCATCCGGTAACGTCGAACGGTCTGCGCCAAGTCGCGCATCGCGGCGACCGCCTTGCCGTGGTCGCCGCGGTCGACGAGCAAGTGCCCACTCAGCAGGTAAAGCTGGCCGAAGAACGGGATCTTCGCCACTTCCTTCTTCGCGACACCCACCGCGCCGACCGGGGCGTGCCAGATGCCGAGGAACACGTCGAGCGTTGACGTGTGGTTCATGATGTAGATCGCGGGCCGGTGCGGATCGAGGTGTTCGCCGCCCACCGTCGTCACGGGACATCCCGCGAGCCGCATCATCGCCGAACCCGTGAGCCAGCCCCAGTAGTTGCACAGCTTGACGCGGATGGCGCGGCTCGGGAGAAACGGAAGCAGCAACAGCGCTTGCAAGGGGGCCGCCACCGCCATCCAGAGCATCCCGAGTGTCAAACGCACCGCCGTCGTCACGCCCCCCATCAGAGCGAGCGTCCTGCGCCGACGACGATGACGGCGCCGACTTGCGGCTCGCCTTCGACCCAACGAAAGCGAGGCTCGACCGCTACGAAGATCCGGCGCATCAGCACATTGTGCGGCTGCGACCAACCGACACGGGCCGCAAGGAACGGCGCGGGTGCGAACCGACTTTGCACACCCGAACGGCCCTCCGCGAGCTCCGTCACGACCATCAAGTCCGGACCGACCGACGCGCCCACCGTCAAGCCCGACTTCGCCACATAGTCCCAAGCAAAACCGAGCTCCACGTTGTTCGTCCACTGCAACGCGATCGGGCCTTCGAGCAACAGGCCGACCGAACCGCCCACCCGGTGCGGGCCGAGGTTCTTACCCGCCGTGAATCGAAACCCGAGCGCCATCCACGCGGGCTGGTCGAGGAACATCGGCAGCGTCGTGACGCCCGGCGTCGCGGCGAAGTCAAACGACGCCGCCGGCGGAATCACCTTGAGTTGGATCGGCTCGGGAGGAGCTTCCTCCACGGCGTACAAGGCCGCCGCGTCGGGCCGCACCGGCGCCTCCGCCCCTTGTGCCACCCCAACCTCTCCGCCCGCCGTCTGCGCAGCCGCGACTGCGAGCGCCAAGATCCACGCGAACATCGCGCCTCCACCGTGGCGGTTCTAACGCCAAGGCGCGGAGCGCGAGGTCGGGATCTGTGAAAAGGGGAACAACGAAGACGCCGCCAACCCGCCGTCACGCGTCGCGCGCGTGCGATAGTTGGCGACATTGCGAGGTCTGCATGCGTCGTCTCGTCCCGTTGGTGCTCGTCTCCGCGCTGTCCTGCAAACCGGACGAGGTCACACCTCCTGCGCCTTCGCCCCTCCTCGATGTGCCGGCCTCCGGCTCCTGGACGATTCCCGGGATGACCGGCACCGCGCAAGTCATCCGCAATCCGCAAGGCATCCCTTGGGTGTACGCCGAAAACCGCGGCGACCTTGGCCGTGCCCTCGGCTTCGTGCTCGCGCGCGACCGGTACTTCTACATGGACCTCGCACGACGCCTCTCCCAAGGCCGGGTCGCCGAGCTGCTCGGAGCCGACGCCCTCCAGACGGACATCGAGTCGCGGATGACCGCGATGACGTGGATCGGCGACCACCTCACCACGCTCATCCGAGCCGATCCCGAGATGTCGGCGTACTTTGGGGGCGTCGCCGAAGGCGTGAATGCACACGTCGCCGCGGTTCAAGGCGGCCAGCTTCCGCCGCCCACGGAGTACGGGCTCGCGGCCGGGCTGCTTGGAACGACGCCGGAGGCCCTGCTGACCCCGTTCACGCTCGAGGACGTGGTCGCCGGCATGGTGACGGTGCTCTACGAATCGGGCTTCGAAACCAAGGACGTCGGACGATCGGCCGACGCCGAGCGACTCGCGACGCTGTTCGCCGGCGCCGACCTCGAAACACTCCGGCAAGCCGGTCTGGACGAGGACGTGTGGAACCGCGCCGAGCCCGTCCACGACGTGGCGGTCGTCTCCGACTGGGCGGACCGCGGTCCCGGGGTCCGCGCCGGCGCGAGCACCCGTCGCGCGACCCGGACCGGCGTCGCGCGCGGCGTCCTCTCCCGTCTGCACGCCCACACGCAGCGCATCGAGGACCGGTTGCACCACGACTGGCAGCACGGATTTGGCAGCAACGCATGGGCCGTCTCGGGCGCGGCGAGCGCCGATGGCCGCGCCATGATCGCGACCGACGGCCACCTCGACCTGTCGATCCCCCCCCTTTTCTACCAAGTCGGCATCGACACCCAACACCTCGGCGGCGGTGACATCCATCAGGTCGGGATGATGACGCCCGCGATGCCCTTGATGAGCACGGGCACCAACGGCGACATCGCGTTCGGGCAGACCCAACTGTTCGGCGACATCACCGACTGGTACGCCGAGGAGCTCCAGCTCGACG
>JBJONI010000315.1:0-4357 GCA_046051915.1 Pseudomonadota bacterium | reverse complement strand
AATCACACGACGGTCGTAGCTGTTGAGCTGCAGGTTGATCGTGATCGGCTTGCCGGTGGCGATCGCCTTCTCGGCGGCGCGACGCGCGATCTCCTGCAACTTCTCCTCGGGGAAGGTGCTGCGCGGCTCGCCTCGCCCCCCCTCGCGGCGATCGTCACGGCCACGGCGATCGTCACGGCGATCGTCGCGGCGATCGTCACGGCCACGGCGATCGTCACGACCCCGAGGCGCGTCGCGACGCTCCTCACGGGGGCGCTCCTCACGGCGGGGACGCTCCTCACGCCCGCCTTCGCGGGGGTCATCGACGTCGACGTCGACGATCGGCGCGCCAAGGTCGGCGAGCAACAGGCTCAGGAGGTGGCGAATCGCAGCGAGCGTCGTGCCCCGACGGCCGATGATGCGGCCGGCCGATTCGGCCTTGACCTTGAGGCGGATCCGTTCGGCGTCGCCGGTGGCGCTGATCTCCGCAGGGATGTCCATGGCTTGCAGAAGCTCACGGAACCAAGTGGCGGCACGCTCGCTCGCCGAGGTGGCACCGACCGGGTCGGGGATCCGGCCCTCACGGGGACGCTCCTCGCGCTCCTCACGACGCGGACGCTCCTCGCGCTCCTCACGACGCGGACGCTCCTCGCGGTCCTCGGCGCGGGGACGCTCGTCGCGGTCGTCGCGACGCGGACGCTCGTCGCGGTCGTCACGACGCGGACGGTCATCACGGCCACGGCGATCGTCGCGGTCGCGGCCACGACGGTCGTCGCGGTCGCGGCGCGGGCGCTCCTCGCGCTCCTCGCGCTTGGGGGGCTCGGTGCCCTCGGGCCGGAGCGCGAGCGTGGGCTCCTCCCCCGTCCGCTTCCAAGCCAACACCTTGACCGTCTGGCGCGGCTGGCTGACGCCGCCCGCGTTGCGGAAGTGGGCAAGATCAATGCTGTGCGCGACCTCGGCGAGCGAGACGCCGAGTTGGGCGGCCGCCTCCACGAGCGCGCTGCGCAGGTCTGCGCCTTCGGCCGCGATCGGGGTGACGCCTTCAGGGATGTTCGACATGGGTTCTCCGTCCACCGGTTCGCGCGAAGGGGATCCTCCGCAACTCCGTACCCGCCGCACACGCGACGGGCCCCGTTCACGCGGGCTGGGTGGGCTTGGGCTTGATGGTGGCTTTGAGCGTGGCCTGCTGGAGGATCCCGAGCAGGGTGTTGACGAAGATGTAGAGCACGAGACCCGAGGGCAACGTGTAGAAGAAAAGGCCAAACATCAGGGGCATCCAGCGCAGCATCATCGCTTGGCTGGCGTCCATGTTCGGCGGCGGGGGGTTGAGCCGTTGCTGCCCGAGCATCAAGGCCGTCACCACGGTGGGGAGCACCATGTAGGGATCGGGCACCGTGAGGTCACGCAGGTAGAGGAAAGAGGCGTGGTAGAGGTCGACCGTGGTCGAGAGCATCGTGTACAGCGCGATCCAGACCGGCATCTGCGCGAACATCGGCAAGCAGCCCCCGAGCGGGTTGACGCCACGCTCCTGGAACAGCGCCATCGTGCGGCGGTTGAGTTCCTCGGGGTTGTCGGCGTGCTCGCGACGCAGCTTCTCGAGCTCAGGCTGGACCTCCTGCATCGCCTGCGACGAGCGCATCGAGGAGGCGGTCAGTCGGAAGAACGCCGCCTTGACGAGGAACGTCAGGGCGATGATCGACAGCGCCCAGTCCCCGATCACGCCATGCAGCCATCCGAGGACGGCGAGCAACGGGACGGCGAAGAAGGAGAAGAACCCGAGATCGACGGCGGCGAGGAGCCGGTCATCGACGGCTCCGAGGCTCGAACGTCGTTTGTCGCCTGCGTACAACGAGAACGTGGCCTCACGCGCGTCGCCAGGCGCCAACACGTCGGGTGAGGACCACAGGGCACCACGGCCTGCCGCGCCGTCCGCGACAAAGGCCCCTCGGCCCCCCGGGGTCTGCGGCACAAGGAGCAGGGCGAAGTAGGTGTTGCTCAGTCCGAGGAAGTCGATCCGCCCAGGTCGCGCCGAGACCGGTGCCTCGTCGAGCTCCGAGAGGTCGATCAGGCTCTCGACGTCCGCGTCGACACCCAGCGTCGGACGGATGGCCAGCCCCGGAACGTCACCGACCGGACCCAACGTGTCGACGATGCCGACATGAACGCCCGGAAGGGCTTCTGATCCGGCGTTGGCCCACACCACGGCGAGCGAGGACGAGCACACGCCCTGCGCATCCCGGGCGCGCGTGAAGGTTTGCGTGACCTGCAGCCCCGTCGCGGTCGTGGCCTGGACTTCGAGGAGATCGTCGCTCTGACGAACGGCTTGGTAGCCGCCGACCGGGGTCGGCAGGGACCCGGAGGCGCCGTCCCCAAGGCCGACGCCGAGCGATCCGGCGTCTCCGAGCAGCGAGACCGCCGCAGGCTCCTCGCCCCATGGGGACCAGCTCCCTTGGGCGCCCTGCAACAGCCAGCGCCACAACGGCGTGACCTCATACGGTTGCGTGGCCCCCTCGACCACGACACCGTGCAAGCGGCCCGTGGAGGTCGAGAACGTGCCCGTCGCGCCACACAGGGGCACCGCGAGATCCACATTGGGAATCGCCGGGACAGCCCCACCAGCGCTTGGGGCGGAAGGACCGGCCCCACCCGCCGGGTCGGGTGCCATGCTCGCCACGGCGCCTGAGGCCCCTTCGCCGCCGTTCGACGCGTCGACGTCGGTCTTCGGCGGGTTGAGTTGCAACCAAGCGAACCAAACGCCCGCGATCGCCAAGATCGCGAGCGACGCCCGTGAATCCGACGTGTCGCCGCCGGGACGAATCAACTTGCCGCCAGCCTTGCTCATCGGACCACCCCGTTCACGGCGAGCGCGCGGCTCACGTCAGCAACCAGTTCTTCCCATGGCGCATCGGCTACAGAGCGTCGCGCAAGCAGGACGATGTCGCCCGCTGGGACCCACGCAGTGAGGCGTCGGAGGACCTCGCGAAGTCGGCGCTTGATGCGGTTGCGTACGACCGCGCCGCCCAGCTTGCGCGTGACGACGAGCCCGAAACGCGCAGCCGTCTCCGCGCCGCTCGACGCCATGACCACCGCCGTGACGTGCCGACCCGACCGACGACGGCCTTGCGACTGGACCCGGAGGAAGTCAGGGCGTTTGCGGAGTCGCGACGACTTGGGCCACGACAAAAGCCTCCGCGACGCACTCGCGGAGGCAGGTGGCCCCTGCGCCGGACCCCATGATTCGGCACGGGGCGTCCAGCGGTTGGGCTGGCCGCGCACGGAAGCCGACTCAGGCCTTCTTGCTGGCCGACGTGACCGACAGCCGAGAGCGCCCCTTCGCACGACGACGGGCGAGAACGGCGCGGCCGTTCGGGGTCTTCATGCGCGCGCGGAACCCGTGGGTGCGGCGACGGCGGATGTTCGAGGGCTGGAAGGTACGCTTGCTCATGGGAGCCGTTCCTGAGCGGTGTCGGGTGGAGCCCGTTGGCCGCGAAAGAGAGAGGGAGCGAGGCCGGCCTCAAAAGGCCACCCCAACGGCCGGCCAAGTAACCCCTCCGCGACCCTCGGTCAAGCGGCCCGAGCGTCTTCCCGTCTCCGCCGATCCGTGGATCGCGACACGGATCGAGATTGCCGAGGATCCACGCAGATCCCCGTCTAGAATCCGCATTTTACTGGCGTTCAACCTGCTCGATCGAAATATTTTGCCGGCCCCCTTTTCATCCCTGCGGCGGTTGCATACACGCCGATCGACCCCGCCCGGACGCCCGTCCGACGGGCCAACCGCGACAGCCCTTCCCGAGGCTGCCGCCCCCGAGCTCCCCTCGGCGCCGCAGACGCCCGTCTCGCGTGTGCCACCGACGTTCGCCGCGAAACTCCTCGATTTCGCGCCGTCGACGCTCGCCCCCTCCTCGCCGTGTCGACGTGGAAGTCCCCATGCCGTCCCCTCAAGCCGTCTGGCAAGACGTCGTTGCCGCCATTCCTCCTGGCGGTCCCATCTGGACGTGGATCTCCGACTTTCCCCCGGAGCCCAACCGCCTGTCGTACCAAGGGGATGGTGCGGTCGTTCTCCACCTGCAGGCCCACCGTCACGTCGCGAGCATGTTGGCGGAGAGCGAGGATCCGCTGTGGCGCGACGCGCTCCTGCTCGCAGCGAACAAGCTGGATGTGCCGCACCTCCACGTCGCCTTCGATGTGCCCGCCGAGGTGCGCGCCGTCCCGACGGGCCCCGCGATCTCGGACCCCCTCAACGAGGAGATGACCTTCGAGGCGTTCATCGTCGGGGATTGCAACCGCTACGCGCACGCGGCCGCGCAAGCCGTCGCCGAGACGCCAGGACGTCGCGAGAACAACCCGCTGGTTCTTTGGGGATCGACGGGGCTTG
>JBJONI010000314.1:0-13131 GCA_046051915.1 Pseudomonadota bacterium | reverse complement strand
CTCACGGCTCGCACGGGTCTCACGGCTCGCACGGGTCTCACGGCTCGCACGGGTCTCACGGCTCGCACGGGTCCCACGGCTCGCACGGGCAGTGGTGATCTGAGCGCGAGCTCGTCTCGCGCAACCAGCAGCCGCCGCGCGCCCTCGGGGAGCACGGCGGCTTTGCTGTCTTCGGTGGCGACAGCCTTCCTTTGTGATCCGAGGTGACCCTTGAGCACCCTGATCTTGACCGTCACGCGCGCGTGCAACCTGCGCTGTGTGTACTGCCCGACGGTCAAAGACGGGTGGCCGTCGCTCTCGTTGGCCGACGCCAAGCGCGGCGTGGACTTGTTTGTGGAGCGGTACGGCGGCGGGACGATGAAGCTGTTTGGGGGCGAGCCGTTGATGGTCCCGGACGTGGTCCGTGGCGTCATGGAGCACGCGCTACGGTACCCGTCGATCGAGCGCGTCTACCTCTCGACCAATGGTTTGGGGCTGGACGCCGGATGGGTCGATTTTCTTCGTCACTACCCGAAGGCGGTGCTCACGATCAGCCTCGACGGCAAGCCGGAGGACAACCGGAATTTTCGCCGGCCCGTCGATGGGGCGCCGGATGCGTACGATCACGTCGTCGGGATGCGGGAGGCGCTCGCGACCGTCCCGCGGGTCGTGATCACCCAAACGATCCCACCCCGCACGGCCGGTCGGGCAGCTGAGAACTTCCAGCACCTGCTCGATCTTGGGTTTTGGCGTTTCAACTTGCTTCCAGGCTACTACATCCCGTGGCAGCAAGAGCGCGTGGTCGAACTTCGACGCGGCTTCGAGGGGATCCGACGCATCATCCTCGACCGGTGGGCGCGAGGAGAGCGGCTGTACTTGCGCAACCTGTTTACGTTGCAGCCCACGCCGTTCTTCAACACGGGCATGATCGTCGACACGGACGCGACGATTCACCCGAGCAACGTCGGTTTGTCGGGCAGTCTCGACGAACTGCTGGGCGAGACGCGCGTGGGGACCCTCGACGACCCGCCGACGCGGGACGCGATTGAGGCCAAGGCTGCGTCGATCAACGGGCTGTTGGAGCACAAGTTGCCGCCGCGGGTCTGGCAGAGCACGCTCGCGGTCGACGCCGAGCTGACGCGGCTGTGTCGCTCCTTGTACCCCGCTTGGGTGCGCGACCGGGCGCGTCGTCGCCAACGACCGGAGGACGCTGCATGAGCGCGCGTCGGCCGATGCAGGAAGGCAGCGGGGACGCCGCGTTGCTGGCGGCCCACGAGCTGCGCAGCAATGCGAGCCACATCCCGCGTCGTAAGGTCGAGATGCCGGTGCTGCCGCCGACGGACGAAGCGCAGCCCTGGGTGGGGCCCAACGGCCAGATCATGCGGCGGCTGGAGCTGCACCTCACGTACCACTGCCCGGAGCGCTGCATCTTCTGCTCCGAAGAGCACAGGATGGAAGCCTTCCATCCGTTCGATGTGACGTGGGCGCGCGTCGCGACCGTGCTGCGGACACACGCATCGCGGGGCGTGCAGGCGGTCCACCTCACCGGCGGCGAGCCCACGCTTCATCCTCAGTTCGTCGAGGTGTGTATGCTGGCCCGCAAGCTGGGGATGCGGACCAGCGTCGGGACGATCGGGACGATGCTCGCGAAGCCGGCGTTTGCTCAAAAGGCCGTCCCTTGGCTCGACGAGGCGCTGTTTTCGATCCATGGACCGAACGCCGAGATCCATGACGCCCTGACGCGACGCGCGGGCAGCTTCGACACCGTGACGCGGGCGCTTCGCAACGCGTTGGAGGTCCGTCCAGGGTTTGGCGCGTTCGTCAACACGGTGGTGACGCGGCTCAACGTGGACCACCTTGGAGACACCGTCGAACTGGCCGCGTCGCTGGGTGCCAAGCTCATCGTGATCAGCAACACCACGCCGGAGGGCGGCGGTCTGGATCACTTCGACCAGATCGAGCTCCCTCTCGCCAAGCTCGCGGCCGTGATGCCAACCTTGCCCGCCCGGGCAGGCGACGCGATCGTCCGCTTCTTCGGCATGCCGATGTGCTTGCTCGCGCCCCACGAGTCGTTGAGCAACGACGTCCACTGGGATCCCCGGGTCACCGTCGAATGGGGCCGGGAGCCCGGCAAGGTGGTGTTCCGGGACTTCTACAACTGGGAGCCCAACCGCAAGCGCGTGCATGTGGCGGCTTGCCAGGGCTGCACGCGCCGCGGCGTGTGCATGGGGGTCTACGACACCTACGCGGAACGCTACGAGACGCCGGAACTGCGCCCCTACACCGAGACCCGCTGAGCGGTCGGTGCAGGGGCGCGAGGCCGCTCACTCGGCGGCGGGCAGGATGTAGCGGAACGGCTGGCCGGTGATCGAGGCGTGGAACAGGCGGCGGAGCTCGTGGTGGCCGCGGGGGTTGGGGTGGATGCAGTCGTCGAGCATCCACAGGGTCATGTCGTCCATGTCGTGCTGGGGCACGTTCATGTCCATGTAGTTCCAACCATGGCCGAGGAAGTGGCCACGGAGGTCCACAGCCGCGAATCCCTTCTCGTTCGCCATGTCGGCGACGCCTTGGTTGTAGGCCTCGAGGTAGGGCATCTTCTCCTCAAAGTCGATGCCGAAGAAGCAGTCGTCGTACTGGCCGATCCCGTCGGTGGGCTCGTAGACGTTCGTGACGTGCAGGTAGGCGCCGTCGGGGAACTTGGCCGGGTCCTGCAGCCAATCGATGATCTCGGCGAGGTTGCCGAGCGTCTTGTCGACGACGACCTGGGCGTTGGCGAACGGGACGAGCGCGGCCTGCAGGTCGTTCCCACCGATGGTGAACACGATCAGGGTCTCGCCGGACGCGGGGAACGCGAGCTGCGACTCCAGATCGGCGAGCTGGCTCACCAGCATCGTGTCGGTCGTTGCGCCGCCGACGCTGACGTCGACCACTTCGGCGATCGAGGGGAAGGACGTCTCGAGGTCGACGTCGTCGAAGCCCGTCCACCGCGCGGCGTTTTCTTGCAAGATCGCCTTGTAAAGCTGGCGTTCTTCGTTGGTGCCGTCACCTGCCGTGATCGAGTCGCCGAGGAAGATGATCCGGGTCGGATTCTCCGGCACGTAGCCGGCGGGGGCGACGTTCTGGACGTCCTCGTCGATCGGGGGGAGCGGGACCTCCGAGCCGGTGTCGGTATCCGCGGGGGCGTCGGTATCAGCGCTCGTGCCGCAGGCGGCGAGGGCCAAGAGGAGCAGGGGGGCGAGGCGAAGCATGGGGTCTCCAACGTGGCGGGATGATGCCTCCGAAACGTGCGGGTGGCAAGCCGGTGACGTCCGACAGGCGGCCCGTTGAGGACGCGGCGCGTCGATCCCGGCATCGTGACGCGGTAGGGCGTGCGGACGGGGGAACGATGGCGGACACCGCGGCGAGCTACCTTTCGGTCTGGGATGGAGAGCGCGCGGTTCCCGTCCAACCGGCTTCGTGGGCGTTGGTCGTCGCAGCCTACGCCGGTGAGGCGTGGGAGCTCGATCAGCTCGATCAGATGGATGGCACGTCGATGTTCGTGTTTGGCGAGGTCGTCGCCGCGGGTCGGGTGCGGTGGACCGATCTCGTCGCTGCACAGACCCGGCCGGACCTCACCGATCCTGCCGCGGCGCGCCGGTATGCAGACACCGCATGGCGGCACGGGCTGCTGGCCTGGGAGGTCACGGCGGACGGGGACTACGTCTCGGCGTGGGCGGCGTTCGCCCACCACCACGGCCTCGACCCGTCGCCAGGAGGCGGTGCGGCGCGCGACGCGTTGTCGGACCTGCTCGCGCGCGGCTGACGCGCGTCAAGGGGGCGGTGGGCGCGTCCACACCCCGGTGTTGCCATGCGCGTCGGTGATCACCGCGGCGTCGGGCGGCGGGCCTTCGGGGAACGGGATCGAGGTCCGGCCGCCCGTGGGCGGCGCAGCGGTCACGTTCTGCGTGGTGTCGGTTCCGTTGACCGTCCACGTGACCGTGAGGGCCCCGCGGAGCGGGTTGTGGCCCCGGCTGTTGCCCTCCAGATCGAGGAGCCGGAACGCGTTGTCGGGGCCTTCGATCGAGGCTTGGAGGCCGCCTGCGGCCTCTTGCACCGTGATCACGGCGGGTTCGAGCGTGAACGGCTCGCTGCTGAACGTGTAGGCCTCGGTGGCCCACGGCCACGTGGTCGACCCTCCCGTGTAGCGGTGTCCGGTGACGGTGAGGCGGTAGGTGCCGAGCGCGAGCCCCGTGCGGTCGTCGCCGATGTGCCCGACCGCCTGCCACATCGCCCAGTAGTAGTGCGTCTGGTCGGCCTCGCTGGGGAACAGTGGGTCCGGCGTCCAGCCGACGATGAAGTCGTGGTGTTGTTCGTCGACCACGCGGCCACCAGGCGTCTTCACGGCCGTCCACGACCCATCCTCGCCTTGGCGCTCGAGCACGATGCGCGTGTCGTCCACTGCGGGGTCGCCACCGATCCAGCCGAGCTGCACCGTGCCTTGGACGCGCGGGAGCGAGGCCGGCACATCAAGATCGAGCCCAAAGCGCTCCGACACGCCGTCGTACCGCTCGGGGATCCAGAAGTACGCGGGCACGGTCGCGTTCGTCAGCCGCGTCCCGGCGGCCGGCGTGGTGTCGGGTTGCTCCGTCGGCAACGGGTACTCGGGGTAGACATGCGGCCCGGCCGCGGGGTCATGGCCTTCTTTGACGTCGGTCGTCCCGAGCAACGACGCGCCGTAGCCCAGCATCTGCTCCATGATGTACTCGGCGCCGAGGGGGCCCCAGAAGCTGATGTCGGGCTCGTAGCCGCCGCGAAGCCAGTCCTCGGGGATGAGCAGGTAGCCCTCGTGGTCGATGCTGTAGCCGAACGGGATCGCGTGATCGAAGCCCAGCTCGGCCTTGGCGCGGCGGCGGAACTGCTCGCCGTACATGTGCGTGACTTCACCGGGGAAGAACCCGAACAGGACGTCCTCGACGCCGGTGGTGCCGTCGGCGCTGCGGACGTTGACGCCGCCGATGCGGCTCATCGTGGTGTACACGCTCTCCATGCCGTCGAGGGGCAGCGAGACCTCCTCCGGCGTCATGCGGAAGAAGCCTTGAATCAAGCCCTTGAGCAGGCTGACGTTCATGCAGCTCGTGTATTGCGCCGCATCGGTTGGCATGCCCCCGACCGGCAGGTCGAAGTCACCCGACCCGCAGAAGGCCACGCCCCAATCGGTGTTGAATTCGTCCAAGGGCGACAGCAGCTTGCCTTGGTCGTCATAGACGACGTCGTCGGCCTCGCGCTCGGGGTCGTACGGCGGGTAGTACCAGTTCACCGCGCCATCTCGGCTCACCCGCACCCGATCGAGCGACATCGGGATGGCGCGCGACACCGTCTCCAGCCGGATCGGGGTGTCGGCGGTGGGCGTCGCCTCGCGCAGCGAGAGGATGACGTCTTTGGCGAGAAGACCGAGCGACTCCATGCGCGCGTAGTCGTTGTCGTCCTCCTTGCCCCGGACGCTCGCGTCTCCCGCGGAGGTCTGGAGGTACATCGCGACGACCGGCCGGCCGAACGATTCGGAGACTTCCTGCTCGATGCTGTACGTCGCGTCCGCGGTCGCGAGCGGCACCTGCTCCCCGAACGTGTAGGGGTGCATCCCCCAGCTCATCACGACCGCGATCGGCGTGTCATCGGCGGCTGCGTCGACGCGGATGACCTGCAGGATGTCGTCCTTGCCGGCTTGCTCCGGTCCGGCGTCGGGCCAAACCACCAGGTCGTCGTTGACGCCGCGGCGGTCCGAGTAGATGCGGTTGTCGGGGTCGAACCCATCTTGCCAGCCGATGCCGATCTTGGCGTCGGCGCGGTTTTGGTAGGCTTCGTACGCCACCGCGACGACCTGATCGAGCATGCGCTGGAAGTTCTCTTCGTTGTAGCGGTCCGAACCGAGGAACAGACCTTCATGGCCGGAGAACGTGCCATAGGACGAGTGGTTGTGGTTGCCGGCGAACGTGACCCGTCCGTCGAGCTCCTCCCCCGTCAGCGCCTCCAGCCGCTGGGTCAGGGCCTCGGTGAACCCGTCGAATGCGTAGATGACGTCGACCTTGGTCATCACGAGGTGCTCGTCGCCGTTGCTGAGCCAGACCGCCTTGATCGTCGGGCGGACGTGGAACCCGGTGCTCTCGACGAAACCTGTGGTGTAGGCGCTGTCGCGGTCGTCTTGGCGCGACGTGCCGCCAAGGCAGCCGCAGCGCGACGAGAACCCGGACAACGGCGTGCCGAACGGCAGCCACAGGGAGCCTTCGGCCGCACCTGCGACGGGCTTTCCCTCCAGCAGCGGCGGGTAGGACGGGGCATCGGTGTCGGCGCCGCCGTTGCAGGCGGTCCAGAACAGGGCGAGGGCGAGCAGAGAGCGGGTCATGGGCACCTACCGGGCGCCGAGCATACCCTAGGTCAGCGGCCGTCGGTGGGGATTGTCACGGATGGCAAGGCTGCGGTCGACAACGCCCCGATCACCGCCGCCGGTGTCCGATCGCGACCCATCCGGCGGACCAAGCACCGTGGTCGGGGAGCGGTGCGATGCGCTGCGCGACGTTCACCACCGCCTGCACGGCCCGCAGTCCGCGGAGCGCGCGTCGCCGCCAAGCGCCGTCCGCGGTGTGAAAGCCAACGTCGGGCCCGCCGAACGGTTCGGCCACCTCGAGCGACAGGTCGGGGTGCTGAAACAGCGCGCGCCAAGCCGCATCGGTCATCACGTCGCGGTTGTGCAGGGGCAACAACGCGGGGTGCAGCGCGTGGAGCAGCGCCCCGCCGAGTCCGCGGTAGTTGGGGATCGTGACGGCGAGCAGCCCGCCGGGTCGCAGCAAGCGAATGTGGCGCGCGACCGCGTCGGACGGGTCGGTGAAGTGCTCGAGGAAACCGAAGCTCACGACCGCGTCAAACGTGCCCCACCACGGCGCGAGCGCGGCGTCGTCGAAGAGATCGGCCGCGAGGACCTGCGCGGGTGCGACGCCGATCGCGGCGAGGTTCGCGCGGCTGCTGTGGACGCCCGCCTCGGTGTATTCGAGGCCCCAGGGGTCGATGCCGAGGTCGCGATGCAACCGAAGCAGGTTGCGCGCCGGCGCGCAGCCGACCTCCAGGACGCGCGGCGCGCGGTCGGTCTCCTCGCGCATCGCGCGGATCGCTGGGCCGAGCAGGTGGTCGTGAAGGACGATGTCCTGGTGGCTGCGCCAACGCCTCGCGTCGCGCGTCGCGCCGTCGGGGCCGCCTTGCCCCGCGGCCCACACGTCCTCCCAGAACGTTCGCTCGACGAGGCGCAACGGCCCTCCACCGGGAGGACTGTAGCGTGTGACCCCGCCTCCGACGACCCACCTTGACGCGTGCCCCTCCTCTCCGGTACACAGGGCGGGATGCGGAGGTTTCGATGAAGACTTGGCACGCGCTCGCGCTTTTGGCGCTCATCGCCTGTGGAGGCTCCGATACGGATGCCACCGACACCGGCGACACCACCGACACGACCGACACCACGGGTGGCGGGACGTCGCAAAACGCGAACCCACTCTCCACCCCGCCCACGGGCTCGTTGACCTGCTTCGCCCCGCAAGCCACGTACGAAGCCACCACTTGGCTGACGCAGACGCTAGCAGACGGCCTCGCAGGCACCACGAAGTCGCTGGTGGGGACCGCGACCGACTTCGAGGAGGAGACGGCCGAGGACAACCGCGAGATCACGATGTGGTTCGACGACGCGATCGACGCGACGCCTGACTTCTTCCAAGAAGTCGGCGACGACGGGACCGTCACCTTTGACGCCCCTGTCTGTCAGCCGATCAGCTACCTCGCGGCGCCGGTTCCGGGTCTTGAGGACGCCAAGCCCACCTACAAGGTGCACCAGATCTACGGCCCGAACACGACCGAGGCGGAGTTCATCAGCGTCTCCTCCGACAGCTACAACGTCATCCCGGCCATCCTGGGCATCACCCCCGACCCCACGAAGTCGATCATCGCCGGCACGGCGTTCGACTGCACCCGCTCGCCCGACACGCTCTCGGAGATCGACGACGGCAAGATGGAGAACGTGCAGATCCGCGTCCGCAACCTGGACGGCAGCGAGCCCGCGGGCGTCGCGGTGCGCTACTTCATCGAGAACTTCCCCGACCGCGACCAGCCGGACACCAGCCCCGACGGGCTGTTCGTCGCGATCAACGTGCCGCCGGGCGACATGCGGGTCGAGATGTGGGGCCTCGTCGACGGCCAGGAGGCGATCCTCGGGACTTCGGTGATCAAGTCCGAGGCAAACAGCATCAACATCACCAACTTGTTCGCTGGTTTTGACAGCGTCAAGTACCCGGACAGCTGCGTCACGCCCTGAGGCGCGACCGCCGTGGTGACAACGAAGGCGGGCCGCCGCCCGCCCGAACATGGAGGGCGGCATGGCCCTGTGGCTCGCGACGTTCCTGACGCCGACACTGGCGTTCGCTGAAACCCCCTCGACCGGGACCGCTCCCGTCGCGGCGTCGGCGGGGGAGGTCGTCACGGACGCGGCGCCGCCGACGCCCGCGGACCTGCCGCCCTCGACGGACGCGCCACCGACCGGTGGGGCCCCCGCCGCGGAGACGGTCGAGCCCTCGCTCGACGCCCTGCTGCAACGCCTGTCCGCCCTCGAGAGCGAAGTTCAGAGCCTCCGTGCTCAGGTCCCGCTGCCTGCGGTGGACTTGGTGGTGCCGACCAAGGCCGACAAGCTCAAGCCTGTCCTCAGCCCTCGCGCCGGTCTGTCGCTGGGCGACCCCAAGGGGTTCCATCTCGACATCTCGGGCTACTTCCGGACGCGCGGCTACGTTTTTGGCGCGAAGCTGTCCGAGGGGGCCGGGGTGACGGGCGGCCTGTACGCCAACCAGGACACGTCGGGTCGGTACATGACCATGCGGTTGCGAACGGGCTTCAAGTTCGCGTGGAAGGACACGGCGAGCCTCAACGTCCATGTCCAGGCCCTCGACAACGTCGTTTGGGGGGACAACGCGGGCATTTCGAGCGTGGCGCTGTTCGGCGAGCAGCCGAGCACGACCCGCATCGACGGTCTGGAGGCCCCTCCCATCGAGATCTTCCGCGCCTGGACCGAGGTCAAGACGCCGGTGGGCATCGTCCGCGTGGGTCGCCAGTCGAGCCATTGGGGCTTGGGTTTGCTCGCCAACCACGGCGACGGCTTCGACGACGACTTCGGTGAGAACCACTACGGCAACCAGTTTGATCGTTTCTTGTTCGGCACCAACCCCGTGAAGATCATCCAGACGTTCACCAAGAAGAACGAGACGAAGGAGATCCCACTGACCCTCGCGATCGCGGTGGACCGCCTGGTCGAGGATCCGCTCCAACAGTTCTACGGCGTGAAGTGCTCTCCGGGCGTCACGCAAGCCGACGACCCCGATCGCTACAACGCCGCGTGCGACCGCAACGCCGACGGCGTCACCGATCTCGATCACGATTACATCGAGGACCGACTCGCGTCGGACCGGACGCAGGATTGGTGGGCCGACCAGAAGGACGACGTCTGGGAGATGGTCTACGCGCTGATCTACCGGGGCCAGGGAATCAACCTGTTCGGACGTAAAGGCGACCTGACCGCGGGTAGCTACGTCATCCATCGGCTCCAGCAGGAGACCGACAGCAACGTCGCCGTGGTGGACTTCTACCTCGACGGGCAGGTCTCGGGTTTTGGCGTCCAGTTCGAGGGCGTGGGCATCCTCGGCAACACCCGCGCGCTCAAGCTCCCCGACAGCACGCAGGACGATCCGCTCGCCAAGAAGGCGTCGATCTACGGCTACGCGGCACGCCTGTACTACGGACAGCCCCAGTGGAAGGTGTTGTTCGAGAGCGGACTCGCGACCGGTGACAACCAGGTCAACGACGCGGCCTTCACCGGTCGGTCGCTGCACCCCGACTACAACGTGGGCCTGTTGATCTACGAAGAGGTGCTCGCGCGCGTGACGAACGCGTTCTGGGGCGGGCCGGCGCCGGGCTTGCGGAGCAAGGGTGGTGTCTACGACTCGCACTACGTGTTCCCGCGCGTCTATGCCTACCCGGTGCGGAACCTCGAGATCATCGCCGGCGCCCTGTTCGCGTTCCCGGACCGCGCAGATGGTGCGATCATCCGCTGCACGACGCGAGATCAGGCGAGCGATGGCTGTGCGTTTGCCGATGCGACGAAGGCGATGCTCGGCCAGGAGCTCGACGTCGCGCTCAAGTATCGGCTGGAGAACCACTTTCTCCTCAGTCTTGAGACGGCCTACGCGCACGTCACCGACCGTGTCGCGCTCGCCGCGGGTGGTCTCAAGGCGAACGAGAAGGGTTTTGGGAACTACTGGACGTTCCAAAGCCGCATGGCCTTCGAGTTCTAGCCGTGGCGGAGGACGAGGATCCGTGGGCGATCGCCCGAGACGCCGAACAAGGGGCTGTGACCCGGGCGTTGGGCGCGGTGCGCGACCCGCTCGCCGCCGGGGCAGGCTCCGCGACCCGCGTCGATGCGCTGTTGGCCACGGTCCGGGACCGGATTGGCGTGTCGGTGGCCTGCGGGGCGGGGTGCAGCGCGTGTTGCCACTTCCGGGTCGCCGCGCGCCCTGATGAGGTGTTCCGCGTGCTGGCGGCGATTCCGGCCGGCCACCAAGCGCGTGTCGCCGAGCGGGCCCGCGCCAACGCGGACGCCCTGTTCCGGATGACAGAGCACGGCAGGATGGTCGCCAATCTCCCCTGCGCCCTGCTGCACGAAGGTCGTTGCATCGTCTATGCGGCGCGACCCCATGCGTGTCGGGCGCACCACGCGGTCGACCGTGAGGGATGCGACGCGGCCCTCGCCGAGCCAGAGCGGACCGATCTCGAGGACGGCGGGATTCCGCTGCTGCAGACCCTCGCCGCAGGCCACGAAGACGGCGCCGCCGCCGCGCTTGCCGCCGCCGGCTACGACACCGAGCTGGTCGAACTCAACGCCGCGCTCTCCGACGCGATTCGACACCCGGGTCCGCGCGAGCGGTTTGACGACGGGCGCGTCGCGTTCCCGGGGCTTGGCTGGGTTCGCTGATCAGGGCGCGGTCGCGCCCGTCTCCAGCGCGCTGTCGGCGGGGAAGGTGTCGGTCGGGGACGTGGGGAAGGTGTCGGCCAGGGAGGTGTCGGTCCCGCTATCGCCGGTGTCTACCGGGGGTTGCGGGGTGCAGACCGGGTCGGCGAGGATGTCCGCGACGCTTCGCGGCACGATACCGAACGGTGCCGGCGTCATCTCGATATCGTCGATGACGGTGTTCAAGCACGCTTGCACGCCATCGGGGCACGTCCCACAGTTGAGACCGGCGGTGCCGAACAGGCGGCACAGCGTCGTGGCGCTCCCTGCGCCGAAGATGGCGCCGGTCTCCCGGAGATCGGTCGCGATCGTCCAACGGCCGCGTGCGAGGCCCGACCCGTCGGCGCGCAGCAGGCCGGTCATGACCGACGCGCCTGGGGAGGCCTGCGCCCCGAGGTACCAGAAGGCGTCAGGCTCGAACCGTACCGTGGGGTTGGCGCTGGCGTCCATCGGCGCCGCGAGGGGTAGCGCAGGCAGGCAGGTGTTCTGCGCGGTCGCGGTGTCGCCGACCGTCGTCCACAGCAGGTCGAGCTGGTCACCGCGAACGGCTTGGACCGAGACGATCTGGTACCCGCCGAGCCCGAGCAGGATCAGGCCACCGAACAGCGGCGGCGCCGTCACCGTGCCCGTGCGAACGTCGAGCTTCCAGGTGGTGCCGACGAGCGCGTTCAGGTCGGGAACCGGTTGACCCAGCGTCGAGGTGCCAAAACCGAGCGTGAGGGTGGAGCACAGGGTGTCGACCGTGACGCTGTACGTCTGGTCGACGGCCCAGGGCGCGTCGGGGATGAACCGGACGTAGTCGCCTTGCACCCCGGTCTGGCCGGGGATCGTGGCGCCGGTCGCGTCGGTGACGGTGACGGTGACGGTGGGATCGGCCGTGGCGAGGCGTAGCTCGAGGAACGTGCTGGGGAGAACGTCGGCGGTGCCGTCGGCGGGAGACGCGCTGGTGATGCGGTTCGTCTGGTCGATGAGGTTGGGGTCTGCGTCGTCGCAGTCGATGCCGCCCACCGCGACCGCCTTCTCCCCGTCGCCGTCGACGTCGCCATCGTCGCGCTTGCCATTGCAGTTTTCGTCGATCCCGTTGTACGCGATCTCCACGGCTTGCGGGTTGACCGTCGCATCGCCGTCGTTGCAGTCGGGCCCGTCCGCGAACGCATCGCCGTCGGCGTCGACGCCGTCGAGGCCCGAGCAATCCGCGTCCTTGTCGTCGCCGAACGCGTCGGGGGCGCCGGGGAAGATCGTCGGGTCGGTGTCATCGCAGTCGTCCGGCGCGGCCACGCCGTCGTCGTCTGCGTCGCTGGTCGCCAAGGTGTCGGTCTCGGCGGCGGGGTCTTTGTCGTCGACCGGTCCGCCACACGCGAGAAGGAGCACAAGCGAGAGCATGGGGCCTCCACGCCGGTCCCCGTAACGCCTTGAACGTCGGCGTCACGGGGCGGGTGGTTGCAGGCCTCAGTTGGCCGGGGTGATGACCTTGTCGAGCTTGTGGATGATGCCGTTGCTCGTCAGGATGTCGACGGTGGTGACCGTGGCGTCGTTCGTGCCGGGGAGGCCGGCGATGCCCTGGTTGAGGATCACGTTGCCGCCGGCGACGTCGATCGTCACGGTGCCGCCGAGCGTGGTTGCGCTGGACAGACCGACCACCGCGCTCGACGGGACCGCGCCCGACGCGACGTGGTAGACGAGGACGTTTGTGACCGTCTCGACGCCGACGGCGCCCACGAGGGCGTTGAGGTCGGCGAGGTCGTTGGCCGCCAAGAGCTCCCCGAAGCCAGCGTTGACCGGCGCGAAGATCGTGAAGGGGCCCGCGCCCGAGAGCGTCGAGACGAGGCCGGCGCCGGCACCGTCGGCCGCGAGGACGGCCGAGGTCAGCGTCGACAGGTCGGCGTCGGTGGTCACGACGTCAACGAGGTTCGGGACGAGGACCGCATCGATCTCGTGGATGATGCCGTTGCTCGCGATGATGTCGGGCGTGATGACCGTCGCGGCGTCGACCTTGAGCGACGAGCCGTCGAGGGTGAGGTCGAGGCTGCCACCGAGCGCTTGCGCGGTGCCGGCGCCCTGGGCCACGCCGATCGCGGCGGCGCTGT
>JBJONI010000313.1:0-4515 GCA_046051915.1 Pseudomonadota bacterium | reverse complement strand
TGTGCTGGACGAGGTGGCACGACACGACGTTCGCGCGCCGTGGTTGGTGGGGCATGGCTTTGCAGGCTGGTGGGCGGTCGCGGAGGCCGCCCGTGGCGCGACGCCCTGCGCCGGTGTCGCCTTGTTGGGGACACCCGCCGCCGCGCCGACGATGCCGCTGTCGACGCGTGTGGGGCTTCGGGCCCTCGCGACGTGGGGACGGCCTGTGCCTACGCCGCACCTCACGAGGTTGTGGGCCGTGACAGACGGACGTCCCGACGGCGCGGCGTGGCGTGCGCTCCTCACCGAAGATGCGGAGCCCGTGCCGTCGGCGTGGGTGGCGGAGCTTGGGCGATGGTTGGAGCATGGGCGCCCCTGCGTCGAGCGCGGACGTTGGGACTTGGGCCTCGCTGCGCGTGCGATCCGCGTCCCGTTGGTCGCTGTGGACGCCAAGCGCGACCCTTCGCTCGCCCAGGGGGGGAGGTGGGCGACGTGGTGGGGAGGGCCCGTGGAGGTGCTGGAACACCCCCCGAACCTGGACTTGGCGTCGCTGCTGGTGGACGCGCACGCGGGGGACGCCCTCGTCGGGGCCTTGGCGCGGGCTGCGACGGGAGCGAAATTCAGCCCTTGAGGGGGGCCACGCGGTCGAGGACGGCCAGAATGCGTTCGCCGTGCTCCTCCACCTGCCAGCGTCGAACCTCGCGCACACGCGCGAGCTCGCCGAGGTTGCGCGGTCGGCAGGCGGCGATGTGCTTGAGCACCCCGTTGCTCGCGATCGCGTACGCGGTGTAGCGCTTGTCGCGTTGGGCGAGCTGGTTTCGCCACTCCTTCAAGGCCTCCAGCACGCGCTCCGCCTGCCGGCCTCCGAGTCGGCGCGGCAAGTACGAGGGATCGTCGCGGTCGTCGTCCTCGTCGACCTCCGGCGGCGCTGGCGGTACGGGGCCGTCCTCAAGACCGGTGATCACGGCATCGACGATGCCCGCGCCGAAGCGCCGGCGCAAGCCGTGCATCCCGGGGTAGAGCTGCTCGAGGGCGCGCGAGGTGAGCGGCCGTTTTTGCGCCATCTCGAGGAGTTGGGCGTCGCCGACGACGCGATAGATCGGCCGATCGGCATCCCGCGCCGCCGCGTCCCGCCACTGGAACAGGCGACGCAGCACGCGTTGGCCCTCGTCCGAGAGGGCCCCGGCGCCCTTGATCTGGCGCCAGCCCTCGGCGTCGAAGCTACGGCGTGCAGGCTCGCGTCTTGCCAGGATCTCGCATTCCTCGGCCGCGTAGTCGAGTCGCCCAGCACGGACCAGACGAAGTCGGAGGATCTCGCGTAGGGCGGGCAGCCAGTGGGTGTCGCCGCGCGCATAGTCGAGGTGCTCAGGTTCGAGCGGTCGCTGGGACCAGTCGTGGCGCTGAAACTTCTTGTCGAGCTCCTCGCCAAACCACGTGTTGACCAAGTCCGCGAGTCCGATGCGTTCAAGACCGAGGAACTGGGCCGCGATCTGTGTGTCGAACATGTTGATGATCTCGAAACCGAAGTCCCGCTTCAGGCTCACGACGTCGTAGTCGGCGCCATGGAGGACCTTGACGATGTTCGGGTTCGCCAGGATCGGGCCGAGCGCTTGGATCGAGCGGACGCGCAGCGGGTCGAGGATGATGTCACCCTCGGCGTCGGTGAATTGAAGAAGGCAAAGCTTCTCTTGGTAGTGGTACATCGAGTCGGCTTCGGTATCGAGCGCGATCACACGCATGCGCGACAGGCGTTGGATCAAACGTTCGAAGTCGGCGTCGGTCTCGACGACCCAGACGGGCTCAGGAAACATGGGCACCTCCGGTGCGGAGGAGGGGGCGCCCGCCGGGCGAGAAGGCACCGCGCTACGACCGAGCGTGGGCGAGCGTGGCTAGCGGGGGCGACCCTCAGGAATGGCCGCGACGGCCTCGATCTCGACCTGTACGTCGCGCGGGAGTCCGAGCACCGCCACCGTGGAACGGGCGGGCCGATGGTCTCCGAAGAACGCCGCGTAGGCCTGGTTAAAGACAGGGAAGTCTGACATGTCGCGCAGGAACACCGTCGTTTTGATGACGTCGGCGGGCGTGCATCCCGCGGCCGCGAGGACGGCGCGCAGGTTCTCGAGGACTTGCGCGGTCTGCTCGGGGATACCCCCCTCGAGCAGGGAGCCGTCGGCGCGCAGCGCAATCTGGCCGGACGTGAACAAGAAACCCCCGCAGACGACGGCCTGACTGTAGGGGCCGATCGCTGCGGGGGCGTGGGGGGTGTGGACGGGCGTGGGAGCGGCCATGTTCAGTCGAACAGGACGCGGAGACCGGCCGTCGCCGTGAGGCCGTTGCTCAGCGTCTTCTGCACACGGAGCGTGTAATCGAGGTCGATGAACGCCTCGAGTCCGCGTGTCATCTGGTACCCGGCAAAGCCGCCCGCCTGGGCGATCAGGAACTCGCCGTGGTCGGGGGTGAGGAAGCCTGCACCTGCGTGGATGCTGAGGCCGGCCTTGAACTTGTCGTTCGCGGCGCGCACGAGACCCCACTGCATACCGACCGTGCCCGCCCCGGTGTTCCGCGGTGTGGTGCGGTAAGCGGAGACGATCGCGTCCGCGTCGACGACGCCGGCCTTGGCCGGGTCACCTTGCGGCGTGTCGAGCATCCAGAAGCCGCGGAACACGCCTTGGACGAGGTCGTCGCGGTCGCCGAGGACGATCTCCAGACCGACACCGGCGTTTCCGACGGCTTGGATCTGGTCGTAGCGTTCGTAGTTCGCCGGGTCGCGAATCGGGTTGCCTGCGCCGCCTTCCTGCTCCTTCGAGTAGTAGAAGACGCGCTCGGTGTGGAATCCGCCCGAGACGATGGGCGCGATGCCGCCAGCGTAGGCGGGGGCGGCGCTCAGGGCGTACAGGACGCCGAGGGCGAATGGCGTGGGCGGCAGACGCATGCACACTCCGAGAGTTCTGCGGACCTTACCCTGCAGGGAGGATCCGATCAAGGTCCGACCGGCGCGCCGCTGTCGTTGGACTCGTCCAACGGGTTGGCGAGGAGGTTCACGACGGCTGGCGCGGACTGGCCGTACCGGTGCACGACGACGATCGGCCACGTGCCGGGGGAGACGTCGGGCATCTGCAGCGTCACGGTCGGTGCACAGGTCGCGCACGCGTCGACGCAGGCTGCGCAGGCACCGTCCGCCGTCGCGTTGTCGCAGGCGCCGCACAGGTTGTCGGCCCGGCAGGTGTCACAGGCCTCGCAGTCCGTGGAGACCGCAGCGAGCACAGGCGCCGGCTGGCCGGCGACGTGCGCGACGATGTCCCATCGGTCGGAGATCGGGGTCAATCCGAACGATGCGGGTGCGCCTGCGGTGGCCTCGGCGGGCACGGTGAGCTGGAGCGTGCACGTCGCGAGCTGCTCCGAGGTGGTGCCTGCACAGGCGGCGAGCGCGCTGACGACAAGGGTGAAGGAGGGCCTCATAGGTCGGTCCCGACGTCGGTGATCTCAGGGACCGCCGGCATGAACATGATCTGGTCGCTGACGGTGGGCTCTGCGATCTCGCCGGGGAACAGCAGGTCGAGCCAACTGACCTCGGAGAGGACGCCGTTCACGTACGGAAAATCGCCCTTCCAAACCACGTTGCCCCAAACGGGGAACGAGTGACCGCGGCTCCGCTCGGCGACGTTTTTCATGTAGTCGACCCACAGGGGGAGCGCGGTGTGTCCGCCCGTGGCGTTGTAGGCCATCGTGCGAGGCTTGTCGAAGCCGACCCACACGCTCGTCACCACGTCCGGCGTGTAGCCAATGAACCAGGCGTCGCGCCAGTCATTGGTCGTTCCCGTCTTTCCGGCGACATCCACCCCGAGTGCCGTCGCGAGCCTCGCGGTCCCTTGGGTGACGACCTTCTGGAGCAGCCACGTCATGATCGTGGCGACCTCGGGGGCCATCGCTTGGAAGGGAGGCTCCGCACGGTGCTTTTCGAGGGTGTTCCCGTGCCGGTCCCGAACCTCTTCGATGATGTAGGGCTCGACGTAGATGCCGCCGTTGGCGAACGCCGCATAGGCGCCCGTCATCTCGGCTGGGGTCAACGACGCCGAACCGAGGCCGATCGTGAGGTCGCACATGCGGCATGCCTCACCACTCGGCGCGGCATCGCGGAACGTCTGCCCCACGCCAGGGACCGGCGGGGCTTGGCAAGCGACGGCGTCGGGGTGTTTGGCGTCCACCCAACGACAGAGCCGGTTGTCGTCGGGGTTCTCGACCGCTGTGGCGGGCATGTGGTGCAGGGGCGCACCGCCGATGCCGAGGCCGCGCACGAACTGGTACACCACGTCCTCGTCGGCGTAGGGGTCGATGTGCTGGTACGTCCACACGGCGCTCAGGTTCCGAGACTTTGCGAGCGCGGTGACCATGGTGCTTTGGCCGCCGAAGCCTGCGGCGTAGTTCCCGGGCGCGTAGATGCCGTGCGTTTTGGGGTTGCGAATCACCATCGGGACGTCGGGGACGTTGCTGTCGGCGTTGAGCATCCGCGATTGCAGGGCCGCTGCGTACACGAAG
>JBJONI010000312.1:0-2717 GCA_046051915.1 Pseudomonadota bacterium | reverse complement strand
GGTAGAGGTTTGGTGTGACATGGCGGGAGTGGCTTGGACTTTGGTTGCCAACTTTTATGATTCGCCTGGGGACGACTTTCCAAATGACCCCGAATTTGTAACAAGCGGCTGGGAACAGCACTCCTCCGGAGTCTGGAGTTCGGGGGCTGCAGTTGTTGCGCCTGTCACGACATTCTCAAGCTCAGTTCCCATGGCGTTTGTGAGAGCACTTCATGCCGATGGTGGTCAACGAAGTCTCCGGATGTGCTTCGTTCACCGGGATGGTTATGACGCGATTTGTCGCGATAGTATCTCGGGGGGGCTCACTCTGACCTCTTACTTCTCCGGAAACCCAAGGTTGGTGGCCGAAGCTTCTCGGCCTTTGGTCTACACGTTTGGCCGTCTTGCGGGCCTGGCAGGCAGTGTGGATAGTTATGATTACACTTCGTTCAGTACAATGACATACTGTATTTCGCGGGCCGATGGAGCCTTCGGCGATTTCGGTATCGAGGGAGGCTCAATGTGTGACCATGGAGATGACCAGCCGTACTGGGGAAGGTCATACAATGGTGTGTGGCACTCCTGGACATGGGGCGCCACGTACCGGCCATGGGACGTCGACGATAGTGAAATTAGTGGAGCTACTGGTATTTTGAGGTCTGGAGTGGCGAATCCCTCTCTCAACTCGTATGGGTTCAGACTCTACGTTGGGCCGTGATCGTCGTGGTGCGAGGACGGCTTCGGCTACACGATGTCGCTAGAGGCTGGCTCATGAAAGGATATCTGCCTTGTGGCGTTTTGCGATGCGGGCTGTTTGGGTGGAATAGTGCGATAGAGTTTCATGTCTATTCGCGTTCCGACGCCTCCCTCCGATGGTGGAGGTCCGCTGCGTGACGCACCAGCCACCCCCGGGGCTACCCCACCCTTGCTACGCAATCTCCCCCGCAGCCGTCACCATGACACCGCGCAAGGCCGCCGACAGCGACAAGGCCGTCCAACGCCTCCACGATGCCGCCGCCAGCGGGCTGCCGCGCGCCGACTGGGTACGCCACCTCGGCATCAACAACCGCGCTTTGAACGCGTGGCGGGTCATCCTCGAACGCAAGGGCGCAAGCCGACCTGCGCCACCGCTGCGCCTGTCCGAACTCGTCCCGCGTAGCAACCCGCCCAGCACGGCCGAGGTCCGCGTCCGTTGAGGTGTCTCGGTCGTCGATGTGCTCCGTAAGCGTCCCAGCCCCGACGTCCGGCGCGTCCATCTCGCCCGTGTGACCCGCCCGCTTCCCCCGGAGCACGCCTAAGGGAAATCACAACCCTCTTTATCGGCAGCGGGCTCTCGTCGGGGCCAAGCGCACCGCCCCCTCGACCTACCTCCCCACCAACCCCGCCTTCCAACCCACGTCGGCGCCGCGAAGCGTGGCGTCGAAGAAGCCGGCGACCGAGGCGCGGAGCACAGGCGCGCTGGCGTCGAGCGAGAGGAACCCTTCGGCGCAACCTTCGAGCTCGGCGTTGGGCTCGCCGGTCGGGCAGCCGTCGGTGCCGAGATCGAGCAGCAGGGGCACGAGGGCGCTGTTCGCGTCCTCACGCGCGAGCACTTGGTCGCCCACCGCGCCAAAGTCGGCGGCGCAAAGGTCCGAGAACGCGAGGTGACCGGCGCCCACGAGGCTCCACGTGCCCTCCGACGTGGTGTCGCCGAGCGTGATCAGCCCGCCGTCGCCCGCCTCCGGGACGATGCCGTCGCACGACCCGGACACGATCGCGCTCGGGAGCGCGCGCTCGAACGCGCCGGCGCCGGCCATCGGGAACGCAGCGTCGACGCGCAGCTCGGCGTTGGTGAACGCGGTGGTGGTGCCGCCGCCCGCGCTGTGACCGAACACACCGATCGTCTCGAGATCCACAACGTCCGCCCACGCATCGGGCCGGCCGTCGAGCCACGCGAGCACCGCCGCGAGGTCGGTGGGACCCGGATCGTCGCCGAACGCGCCGAACGAGCAGTCGCCGATCGTGCTGGTGAGCAAGCACGGCACGACGTCGCCGAGCCCGCGCCCGGCGTGGTCGGTCGACACGACGACGTAGCCGCGCGACGCGAGGTGGGTCGTCAGGTCGAACGACTGCTGCCGAAACCCACCGAAGCCGTGGCTGAACAACACCAACGGGAACGGCCCGCCGCGTCGCACCTCCGCGTCGCGGACAGCGCGCGTCGCGAGGGTGGGCACGGTGATCTCCGGCGCTACGTCGAGGAAGCTCTGCGGCAGAAACGCCCGCAGATCGACGACGTCGCCCCGTGCATCGGTCTCGGGCGCGGCGGGGTACCAGATCTCGACGGCGCGTCCGTCGACGTCGATGGTCTGCACGCCCACCGCGCCACCCGACAGCGCCGGGTCTTCGGGCACCGAGACGTCGACGCCGCACCCGGCGGCCCACAACGCAGCCCCCACCCGGGCGGCCACGCCCACGACGCCCCGTCCGCCGCCAAGACCCCGTCCCCGCCCTCGCCTCGTGCGCATCCGACCCCCTTGCGAAGCGCCTAACGGCTCACCATCGCCGCGTCGGTCTCAGGACGTCACGCGGGTCGCGCGCGCGCGCTGCGCTTGCGATACCGTCGACGCGGGAGGCGCCCTTGGTGACGGACCCGGGCGGCGCGCTCGGCGGGGCAGGGCGCATCTTTGCGCTGTTGGGCCCGACGAACACCGGCAAGACCCACCACGCGGTCGAGCGCCTGCTCGCGCACCGCACGGGCA
>JBJONI010000311.1:0-7136 GCA_046051915.1 Pseudomonadota bacterium | reverse complement strand
CCTGTGGATCCACACGCCGATCATCACCGCGAGCGACGCCGAGGGCGCCGGGGAGATGTTTGAGGTCCACACCACCAGCGAAGCCAAGGAGGGGCAGTTCTTCGGTCGCCCCGCCTTCCTCACCGTGTCCGGCCAGCTCGCCGTCGAAAACTTCTGCCAGGCGTTCACCGACGTGTACACCTTCGGGCCGACGTTCCGCGCCGAGCACAGCAACACCGCGCGCCACGCCGCCGAGTTCTGGATGATCGAGCCCGAGATCGCCTTCGCCGACCTCGACGACGACATCGCCCTCGCCGAGGACTTCGTCCGCACCATCGGACTCGGCACGCTGGCACAATGCGCCGACGACTTCGACTTCTTTGACCAGCGCATCGAGCCCGGCATCATCGACGCCGTCACGAGCGCGCTGAGCAAGCCGTTCGCCCGCATGACGTGGCACGAAGCCCAAGACATCCTGGTCCGGTCGGGCCGCGCCTTCGAGCATCCTGTCGGTCCGGGCACCAGCCTGCAGACCGAACACGAGCGGTTCCTGGCGGAAGAGGTCGTACAAGGCCCCGTGTTCGTGACCAACTACCCCGCAGAGCAGAAGGCCTTCTACATGCGGCTCGACGACGGCGGTGAGACCGTCGCCGCAACCGACCTGCTCGTTCCCCGCATCGGCGAGCTGATCGGGGGCAGCCAACGGGAGGAGCGCCTCGACGTGCTCGACGATCGCATCCGCGCCCACGGGCTCGAACCCGACGCCTACTGGTGGTACCGCGACCTACGGCGCTACGGCTCCGTCCCGCACGCGGGCTTCGGGCTCGGGTTCGAGCGGATGCTGCTGTGGATGACGGGCATGAAGAACATCCGCGATGTCCTCCCCTACCCGCGGACCCCCGGTCAGGCCGACTTCTAAGCCGCGGGCAACCCGCGGCGACGACGCAGCGCGAGCACGCCCAGCGCCGCCATCGCGCCCGCTGCGCCGGCGCCTCCGCGCTGATCACAGCCGCAGTTCGCCCGATTGAACGCCCCCGCTGCCGCGACGATCGCCTCCTGGTTGTCGACGAGCACCACGGGGTCGCCGCTGCGTCCCGTCTGCTCGACGCGCAGCGCCGCGTACGTCCCCGCGTCGGCCACCCAGGTCGACCAATCCCAGCCATCGGTCTGGGCCTGCTCCGACTGACTCGGGAGCTCGATCGCCGTCCCGTCCGCCAACACCAAGCGCCGAGGCGCGTTTTGCCGCTCATGGACGCCGTTGCACAGGAACTGCAGCGTCGCCTGACGCGCACCGGCGACGTCGCCGAGGGTGTCGTTGAGCACGAACCGGGGATCGATCGTCATCTCGCTCGCCGAGATCGAAGACGTCAGCCGCGTCAGGTAGGGGTAGGCGTCGAGGTGAGCCTGAACGCGCCGCAACGGCGCCGCCCAACCCGCCTCCAGCGCGGCCGCCAAGCCTGCGCCGTCGAGGGGCGTGCTCCCGAACGTCCCGTAGCAGCCCGGGCACGAGAGAAAGTCGTCGATCTCCACACCGGCCGGCGCGTCGACGAACGCGTCGAGGATCGGGATCGTCGCCACCGTGACGGGGATGCCGTAGTCGTCAAAACCCTGCGTCGTGCCCGGAACGAAGAACGGCGTGTACAGGACGTTTCCAAGCTGCTCGAGCGTGGTCATCGACGCAACGTCCGCGAGTGGCACGCGGTCTTCGCGGAACATGCTCAGGCCCGTCGGCGCGTGCGCGCCGGCAAAATCGGTGGCGAACGCCAACCCGCCGGCCTCGTCCGCGGCCCGTCCGACCACATCGGGGTAGTTGATGCCACCCTGCAACCAGTCGACCGCGAGCTCGTTGATCACGACGTGCAAGTAGTTCTCAGGGACGGCCCTGCGCGCCCCGAGGACGTAGGGCTGAAGTCGAAAATCAGGGGCAGCGGCGACGCCGGTGAGCTGCAGCGGAATCACCGGGTCGCTGCCCGCGTACCGCAGGCCCAGCGGCACGATGTCCCCGGCGTCCCGGTCTTTTTGCAGCTTGAGCGCGACGAAGTACGACCCGGAGGCGATGTACGGCGCGATGCGCTCCTCGGCGCCCTCAGGAAGGTCGTAGGCGTTGTCGGAGAGCCACTGCACCAACGTGGCCGCGTCGGTCGCTTGCAACGTCACGCTGTCGTACGGCCCCACCTGCGCCGCCCCAACGACGGTGACGCCCCCCTCTCCGGCCTCGGCGGTGTCGGCCGTGCCCGCGTCGGCCATCGCGACGAAACGAGGCTGGACGCAGGTGCCCACGTCCTCGTTGGTGGGGAGGAAGGTCGGCGTCGTGACCATCGCGAGCCGTTGCAGCACGTCGCCCGAGGACGGGAACAGCTCGGGGAGCGCGGGCACCGGCAGGATCCACGAGAAGTCCTCCGACGGACCTTGGTAGCTGATCTGCACGTGCACCTCGACCGCGTTCGCCGCCTCGTCGGCGACGAACAGGATGCGCTCGCCCGTCTGATCGACAGGCGCCACAGCGTTGCAAAACAGACCGCCGCACGCGAGCGCGTCCGGCGACAACCAAAGCGAGAGCGTCAACGCGAGCATCACCACCTCCGACGGACTTGCATGCATGAACCGTGCCCGATGTTTCCGGGCGTTCGCTCAACGACGACGGCGGCGCACCCCGAACGCGATCGCCACGACACCTGCCCAGGACGCGGGCCAGGAGCCCTGATCGCAGCCGCAATGGGCCCGGTTGAAGGCGTCGGCGGCGGCCCGGATCGAGGGGCCGTTGTCGACGAGGACAACGGCGTCCCCGCTGCGGCCGGTCTGCTCGACGCGGAGGGCCGCATCGCTCCCTGCCGCCGCCACCCACGACGCCCAATCGAAGCCGCCGGCCGCCACGTCGTCGCGGCTCGGCAGCTCCAGCGTCGTGCCGTCGGCCAACACCAGCCGCCGGGGGGCCTCGTTGAACCCATGGAGCCCGCTGCACAGCGTCTGCACGACCGCTTGCCGGGCACCTGCGACGTCGCCCAGCGTGTCGTTCAGCACAAACCGAGGGTCCAAGCTCATCTCCGCCGCGGAGATCGAAGAGGTCAGGCGTGTCAGGTACGGGTAGGCGTCGAGGTGGGCCTGCACGCGACGCAGCGGCGCCGCCCAAGCGGACTCCAGCGCCTCTGCGAGGGACGCCCCGTCGAGCGCGCCCACGGGCGAGCCGTAGCACGACATGCACGACAGGTAGTTGACCAGCTCCACGTTGGTCGGCGGCGTGACGTACGCATCGAGGATCGCCGCCGTCGCGGTGGTGACCGGCAGCCCCCACACGTCCAGCCCCGCCGCCGAACCCGGCGTGAGGAACGGCGTCACCAGCACCGTCTCCAGCTCGGCGAGCGACGTCATCGACGCGATCGCGGCGAGCGGCACTTGGTCCTCTCGCCAGAGCAGGACGCCGGTCGCGGCATGCGGTCCAGCGAAGTCGGTCGCGAACGCGAGGCCGCCGGCCTCATCGGCCGCGCGTGCGACCACGTCTTGGTAGTTCGCACCCACAGCCAGCCAATCGACGGCCAGCTCGTTGATCACGACGTGGAGGTAGTTCTCGGGCACGGCGCGTCGGGCGCCCAGCACGTACGGCTGAAGTCGGAAGTCGGGCGCCGCCGCAACCCCCGTCAATTGCAGCGGGATCACCGGGTCCGAGCCGGCGTAGCGCAGGCCCAGCGGGACAATGTCGCCCGAGTCTCGATCTTTTTGCAGCTTCAAGGCGACGAAGGCGGAACCCGAGCCGATGTACGGCGCGATGCGGGCCTCCGCGCCCTCCGGCAAGTCGTAGCCGTTGTCGGTGAGCCAGGCGACGAGGGTCGCCGCGTCGGTCGCCTGCAACGTGACGCTGTCGTACGGACCCACCGGGGCGGCTCCTACCACCGTCACGCCACCGTCCTCGTCGGAAGGTGGCGCAACGTCGACGCTGTCGTCCTTGCTTTGGTTCACGAACGACGACGTACACGTCCCCACCGTCTCTTGCGTCGGCACGAACGTCGGGGTCGTGACGAGCGCGAGCCGCGCCAGCACATCGTCGGAGCTGACGAACAGCTCTGGCACCGACGCCACGGGGAGGATCCACGAGAAGTCCTCCGAGGGCCCCTGGTAGCTGATCTGAACGTGCATCTCGACGGCGTCCGCGGCCTCGTCCAAGACGAACAGGATGCGTTCGCCCGTCTGATCGACCGGCTGCTGCGCATCGCAGAACAAGCCGCCGCAAGCGAGCGCCGGTGACACCAAGGGCCCGAGCGCCCACCCAGCCAACGAAAGCATGCAACCCCCTGCGACCCACGTGCCCGCCCCGTGCCACGGCGCGCCGCCCGGCGCCACGTGCCCGCGCGATGGCCCGACCGCCGGTCTCCACATCCTTTCGACTTCCCCCGAGGCCCCGCGTGTGCTACGAACGCACCGCTGCACGTGCCACGCCGTGCGCCGAGGCTGAGATGCACCTGTCCTCCTTCGCCCCCCGGGCCATCCGCACCGTCCTCCCTGCCCTGTTGGCCTTCGCCGCCGCCCCCAGCGCCGCGTTCGCCAAGGACAAGGCCGAAGAGGGCGTCGCCCGCGAGATCGTGCGCGGTCCGTTCGCCCAGACCAACATCGGCACGACGATCTACATCGGCGCGCGCGGCCCGATCCTCCGGCCGGGTACCACCGTCGATCTCAGCGTCGGCGGCGACGTCCTCGACAAGCCGGGCATGTCCGCCTCGGTGCAGTTCACCGTCACCCAAGCGGTGCACGTCGCGAACGTCAACTACGAGACCCAAGGCTCTCTCGGCTTTGGCCCGCAGCAGTTGATCCAAGGCAACACCTACACGATCGGCGGCCTGCTGGTCGGAGAGGTCAGCGGCTACCCCGTGCGCCGCCTCGGCATCGGCGGTCGCGTCGGCGCAGGCGTGATGGCGGCTCCGTGGCTGATGGACCGGGAATCGCGAGACACCTTCGTCATCGACGAGGCGTGGGGCCTGCAGAACAGCACCGCGCACCGCGGCGTCCTCCCCACGATCGTCGCCGGCCCCACGCTTGAGTACTACACCAAGCTGTCGCACTTCTCGATGGGCGTCGACGCCGACTTCATCTACGCGATCGGCCTCGACTTTGGCGTGAAGGCGAGCGGCTACTTCAAGTACACGTTCTGAGCGTCGTCGAGCGGGCCTGCTGAGTCCGGAGATCGGACCGGAGATCGGACCGGAGGCCGCTCGCGTGCTCGGTCCGATGACCCCTCCGCGGATCGCTCAGGCGCTTGCGAAGAACCGCTCGGCGACCGACCTGGCCTCTTCTACCGTCTCCGCGCGCAGGAACGCGGTGCGAAGGCTGCCGTCGTCGAGCCCCTCGGTGAAGTACTTCGCGATCTTCTTCCAGCGACCGAGCGCCGCCCGGTCGGACCCGAAGCGCGTGCGAATGTCGTCGAAGTAAGCGAACAGGACGCGTGCACGCTCCGCCTTGTCGGGGACGACCTCCTTACGACCGTAGAGCGCGTGCCCGAGCTCGTGGAACACCCAAGGGTTTCGGATCGCGCCGCGCCCGACCATCAAGCCGTCTGCGCCGGTGTCTGCGAGCATCCGCGCCCCGCTCTCCGCGTCGACGACATCACCGTTCGCGATCACGGGGATCCGGAGGGCCGCTTTGATCGCCGCGATCGTGCTCACGTCGCGCGTGCCGGCGTAGCCATCGGCGCGGGTGCGCCAGTGGACGGTGACCGCGTCGACGCCCTCGGCTTCGCACATCCGCGCCACGTCCAGCGCGTTGCGGTGGGACGGATCCCACCCCGATCGCATCTTGACGGTGAACGGGCCCTGCAAGGCCGCCCGCATCGCACGCACGATGTGGGTGGCGAGGCCGAGATCCTGCAACAAGGCGGAGCCGCCGCTGTGGGCGCACACCTTCTTGCTCGGGCACCCCATGTTCAAATCGACGATGTCAGCGCCGAGCGCCTCGGCGACCCGCGCGCCCTCGGCGAGCGTGGCGGGATCACGACCGTAGACCTGAAGCGCGATCGGGCGTTCGTCCTCATCGAACGACACAAGCTCCCGCGCCGCCTTGAGGTTCTGACTCAGCCCACGTGCCGGCACAAACTCGGTGTACACCAAGCCAGCCCCGCCCACCTTGCGGACGAGTTGCCGGAAGCTCACGTCGGTGACCCCCTCCATCGGCGCGAGCACCAACGGCGGATCGACCCGTACCCCGCCGATCGTCAGCATCAACGCGCCTTGAAGCTGGGGACTTCCGTCAGCCGAAGCGCCTTGAGGAAGGCGTCCTCCAGCGCGTCGTTCGGGGCATGGAACCAATGCTTCGCGTAATCACGGTCGCGGATCGTCTGGCCGAGGTCGTCGGAGAGTCCGGCCCCACGCAGCACATCCTCGAACGCGGGGTCGTCGGGCACGAGGTACATCAGCCCGTCGGCGTCGAGGATGATCTGGTCGTTCATCGCGCCGCGCACCCAGAGCTCACAGCGGGCGTCGTGGTAGAGCAGGTCTTCGAACTGCAAAAGCGCCGAACCGACCGTCGCGGGATCCATCTCCAAGCCGACGAAGTCGCGAGGCGGCGCGCCCTGCGGCTGGGGGTCGCGACGGTCGACGACCTGGCGGTAGAGCAGCCCGAGCGGCGGCGCGAGCGCGGCCACAAGCTCCCGATGGACCGCGCCGAGCCACGGGGTGGGGACGCTGACGACGAGCTGCGTCTGGCCGCCCGGGCCGACGTCGCGCAGGAAGGCCGCAGGCGGCGACCACCCGTCGGGCGTCCCGTCCTCGCGTACCGACTCCGACTTCGGCGTGGAGAGGGCCATCTCAGCGACCCGAATCGAGGAGCTTACCGACGGCGGCGTTCGTCTTCTCGAGGTTGGGCTGAATCAAGCCGACGATGAACTTCTCGACCTGCGGCACGATCGTCTTGGCGAGGAGCCAAGGGATGCCGGGGATGCCATCGAGGCTCACCGTGAACTCCCCCTCGAGGATGACGCGGGTCCTGTCGCCCTCGGCCACAAAGGTATTGCTGCCCACGCACCGGACCTTGTCGGGGTAGACCCGCGTCTTGATCTCGAACGCGCAGGTCTTCTTGGCATCGTCCCACGTCGCGAAGTCGTCCCAGCGGAGCTGGTCAGGCTTGACGAACGACTGTGCCACGGCGGGGACCTCTTTGGCCGAGACCCATTCATT
>JBJONI010000310.1:0-5568 GCA_046051915.1 Pseudomonadota bacterium | reverse complement strand
CGCGGATCTTCCCGGGCGCGGCCCTGCTCGAGTCGGAGCCGTCGCTGTGCCGGCTCGATGCGGACGGGGACGGCTATGGCGAGCGCAGCCTGCCCGCCGATCTCGTCGATGCTGGCGTGCTCGAGGGCACCGACTGCCTCGACGACGCTGCCGACGCGGACGCGGCGGTGACGTTCCCGGGAGCGGGGGCGCTGGAGGCGGACGCCTCCGTGGCCGCTGCGTGTGTCACCGATCGCGACGGCGACCAGTACGCCGATGATGCCCCCGCTGCGGTCGGCGTGACCGCGGGGACCGACTGCGACGACGGGGAGGCGGCGTTTCACCCCGGTGCGGCGGAGGTGCCCGTCGATGGCATCGACCAGGACTGCAACGTCGTCGATTCCTGCTACCAGGATTTGGACGGTGACGCCTTCGGTACGGCGTCGCTCGTCGACGCGGCAGGCATGAGCTGTGCGGCGGACCCGACGGTCGCCGTCGTGCCGACGGACTGCAACGACGCCGACGCCGCGGTGTTCCCGGGGGCGGCGGGCGACGCCGTGGGCGACGAGGTCGACCAGGACTGCGACGGCCGCGAGACGTGCTACGTCGACGCCGATCGCGACGGCTATGGCGACGACGGGCACGGCGCCTCCGTCCCGTCGACCGTGCTTTCGCCGGACACGACGTGCGACGCGCCCGGGGAGAGCACGGCGGCGCGCGCGGTGGACTGCGACGACACGAAGGCGGCCATCCGCCCGGACGCGACGGAGGGCGTGGCCGACGGAGTGGACCAGGACTGCGACGGCCTCGAGGACTGCTACGCCGACGTGGACCACGACGGGCGCGGGACGGACGCGCTGCTCGGCAACATCGTCACGGACGTGGATCTCACGTGTGGCAGCATCGGGCGCGCGAGCACGAACGACGACTGCGACGATGCGCGCGCCGACGTCACGCCCGGACGGGGCGAGGCGATGGTCGCCGATGGTGTTGATGACAACTGCGACGGCGTCGAGCTGTGCTACGTGGACGCCGACGACGACGGTGCCCGCGACGCCACAGCCTACCAGGCTGGGTCCGACTCCGACTGCGACGATGCCAACGAGGCCCTCGCCACGGCGCAGGTGGACTGCCGCGACGACGAGCCGAGCCGGTACCCGGGCGCCAACGACATCCCAGCGGACGGCATCGACTCCAACTGCGACGGCAACGAGGCCTGCCACGTCGACAACGACGGGGACGGCGTCAGCCAGGGCACGGTCGCGACGCCCGCGTACGTGACGCGCACCGTGACGGCGGGTTCCGTGGCGGCGTGCGCCGCCGCCGGCTTCAACGGTGCCGGCGATCCCGTCGGCGACTGCAACGACACCGCGGGGGTCGGGGCGTCCATCGCGCCGGGCGCGGACGACGCCGCGGCCGACGGCATCGACTCCAACTGTGACGGGATCGAGCAGTGCTACGGCGACGTGGACGGCGACGGCTACCGCAACGCCGTGCTGACGGCGCAGGCCGTGACCGCCGGCACCACCACGGGGTGCCCGACCTCGCTGGGCCAGGACTGCAACGACGCGAGCGCCGCGGTCAAGCCCGGCGCCACCGAGACCGCGGCCGATGGCATCGACTCGAACTGCGATGCCAGCGAGCAATGCTACTCGGATGCCGACGGGGACGGCTTCCGTGACACCGCGCTCGTGACGTACGGGGTCACCGCCGGGTCGTCGGGGAACTGCGCGGCGGCGCTGCCGGGCGGTGGCACGCGGGCGCTCGGGACGGCGTCGACAGACTGCCTCGACACCGGCACCTACGCGGCGGCGACCTACCCGCGCACGAACGGCGTGGCGGGGTGGCTGGACGCGTCCGGCTGCAAGATGGACGCGGATGGTGACCACTATGGCGCCAGCACTGTGACCGGCGGGGTGAGCGCCGGGACCGACTGCGACGACGATCCGACCGCGCACGGGCCCGACGCCGCGCACAGCGGGAGCATCGCGGCCAACGAGGCCACCGGCATCCGTCCGAACGCGACCGACACGCCGGTGGACGGGATCAACCAGGACTGCTCGCAGGGCGACACCTGCTACGTCGACGCGGACAGCGACACGTTCGGGTCCACCAGCACGCTGTCGTCGGCCGACCTTGACTGCGCGGACCCCGACGTGAGCGGCGCGACCGACGAGGCGGACGACGCCACGGACTGCCTGGACACGGGCACGAACGCCGCGTCCGCGTTCCCGGGCGCCGCACCGAACGACAACGCCGCGGACTGCATGATGGACGCAGACGGGGACGACTGGGGCAGCACCGCGCGTCTGGGTGCCACGGGCGGCATCGGCACGGACTGCCTGGACTCCGGCACCGGTCCGGGAGGGGAGCTCGCGAGCGCGGTGAAGCCCTCGGGCACCGAGGTGTGCGACGCCAACAACTTCGACGAGGACTGCGACGGCACCGCGGATGACGCCGACGCGACGGTGTCGGCGACCGGCAAGGGCACGTTCTACGCGGACGCGGACGGCGACGGGTGGGAGAACCGCGCCAGCCCCAGCGCGCTGCTCTGCGACGCGCCCACCGGCTACATGGCGGCCCGTTGCACGGCGGCCCAGGTCGATCCGACCGCCCCGGGCACCAGCCCGAACTGCGATTGCAACGATGTCAGCGGCTCGGGCGGGTCGATCAACCCCAGCGCCACCGAGGTCTGCGACGCCAGCGACGTGGACGAGGACTGCGACGGCACCGCGGACGACAGTGACGCGAGCGCGACGGGCAAGTCCAGCTGGTACGCCGATGCCGACGGGGACACCTACACCGTGGGCACCGGCGCCGTCAGTCGCTGTGACGCGCCGGCGAACACGCGCGCGCTCTCGCCGTCGCTCGACTGCGACGACACGAGCAAGCGCACCTACCCGGGGGCGACCGAGTACTGCGACGGCGTGAAGACCGATTGCAGCAGCACCGGGTCGGCGACCACGTCGGAGTATGGGCTGATCTCGTTCGCGCCGGACGCCAACGCGGACGGCACCGTCGACGACGCCAATGCGGACGGCATGCCGGACTGGTCGAACCTCAGCCCCGCCGGCGGGTTCCGGACGGCGGGAAGCCCCGATGGCATCACCGCGTCCGGGGTCGGCACCTACTACGTGTGTGCGTGGCCCAGCACGGGGGTCACCTACGACTCCAGCCTGCGGACGACGCCGACCGCGTCCGCGCCGACCGTCGCGAACACGTACTACACGCGCATCACGGTCGCGTCGGGGGTACACGGGGTCTTCGAGGGACGGGCGACGGGCACGCCGACGATCACGTTGAACGCCGGTACGGCCGCTGCAAGCGCCACCAACCGCGTGCTCACCGTGGCGAGCGGCGGGCGTGGCACGCTTCGCAACGTCGTGGTCCGAGGCGGGCGCGTGTCCGGCGGCTTTGGCGGTGGCATCAGCGTCACCGCCACGGGTGCGCAGGCCTTCGCGACGCCGGCCCTGACGTTGACGAACGTCACCGTCACGGACAATGTTTCCTCGTTGGGCGGGGGCGGCGTGTACGTCGCGACGACGGCGCGCGCGAGCATCGACGCGAGCACCCTCAGCGCCAATTGCGCCGGCTCGCTTTCCGCGGGCGTGTGCACCACGACCACGACGTCGTACGGCGGCGGGATCTACCTGTCCGGTACCGCCCGCGCAGATATTCGTTCGTCTGTCATCTCGTCCAACACGGGGATTTTTGGTGGGGGATTGTACCTCGGTGCCGGTACGACGGCTGGCCTGCAAGACACGCAGGTGACGACCAATTCGGGGAAGCATGCAACGGCGGCGGCGGGTGGGGGTGGTGCGTACGTGGCAGGCAATGGAGCGTCGTTGTACGCATACTCGTCGGCGGGTTCCAGCACTCATGGTTTCTATACCAACGTGGGAGACAACTACGGGGGTGGCATGTGGATCAATTCTACCGGCGTGACTTGTCTGTCCAGGATGGATTTTGGCACGGCGGCCGCTGAAAGAAACACGACTCCGTTCAGCACGACCGCACCCGACGACCTGGGTGCGTCCACGTCCGTCACGACGTGGTCGGCACTGGGCAACAACTACAGCCAGCACTTCAGTGCGTCGGGCGGAACCATGACCGCGCGTGCGCTGGCGGGCACAGACAATGCGTGCCGCCTGTGGCAGTGCGGTGTGCCGTCGGGAACGTGCTCTTCGGGTGAGGTCACCTGGCCCTGAGCTGACCCCGCCCCAGAAGCGGGCCCCTCCGCGCTTGCGCGGTCGACGGCTGCCCGGATACATGAATGAGCGCTCATTCAGGAGGTTGCGATGGAGATCCGGAAGGTCGCCGTTCTCGGCGCAGGAGTCATGGGGCAGGGCATCGCGGCCCACCTCGCCAACGCCGGCGTGCCGAGCCTCCTCTTCGACATCGCGCCGAAAGATGGCGGAGATCCGCGCCAGCTCGCGAAGAACGGCATCGCCAACATCACGAAGCTCAAGCCGGCCGCGCTGTTCACGCCGGCTGTGCTCGGGCGGATCGCGCCCGCCGAGTACGAGGCCGATGCGGGGCGGCTCGCCGAGTGCGACCTGGTGATCGAGGTCGTCGCCGAGGTGATGACGATCAAGCAGAAGGTCTTCGGGTGGGTCGAGACCAACCGTCGCCCGGGCACGATCGTCGCCAGCAACACCTCGGGTCTGTCCATCGCGGCGATGGGCGCCGGCATGTCCGAGGACATGCGCCGGCACCTGCTCGTCATGCACTTCTTCAACCCCGTCCGCTACATGCGGCTGCTCGAGCTGGTGCCGCATCCGGAGTGCGATCCCGCCGTGGTCGCGGCGGTCGCGGACTTCGGCGAGCGCAAGCTCGGCAAGGGCATCGTGTACGCCAAGGACACGAGCGCGTTCATCGCGAACCGCATCGGCACCTTCGGCATGGTCTCGATTTTCCGCCGTATGGCGGAGGCGGGGCTCTCCGTCGAGCAGGTCGACGCGATCTTCGGAAAGCCGATGGGGCGTCCGGACAGCGCGGTGTTCCGCACCGCGGATCTCGTCGGCCTGGACACGCTCGCGCACGTCATCGAGGGGATCCATGCCGGCGCCCCGGACGACGCGAACCGCGACTGGTTCTCTGTGCCGTCCTACGTGCGTGACCTCATCGGCAAGGGCGCGCTGGGCGACAAGAGCGGCGTCGGCTTCTACAAGAAGGTGAAGCCCGAGGGCGGCGGGAAGAGCGAGATCTTCGCGCTGGACCTCGCGACCATGGACTACAAGCCCGCCACGAAGATCCGCATGGACTGCCTGGGCGCCGCGCGCTCCGCCGAGACCGCGGCCGAGCGGGCCCGGATCATCGTCAACAGCGCCGACGCGGGCGGCCAGTTCGCGTGGAAGGTCACCGCCGACGTGCTGCTCTACGCCGCCGAGCGGGTGGGCGAGATCGCCGACGACATCGTGAACATCGACAACGCGATGAAGTGGGGCTTCCGCTGGGAGCAGGGGCCGTTCGAGAGCTGGGATTCGCTCGGCGTCGCGGAGACCGTGGCGCGCATGGAGGCCGAGGGCCGCGTGGTGCCGACGTGGGTCAAGGACATGCTCGCCAGCGGGCGGACGCGCTTCTACCAGC
>JBJONI010000309.1:0-3987 GCA_046051915.1 Pseudomonadota bacterium | reverse complement strand
GCGGGAGCGGTACCGTCGACGGCGAGCGCCCGGTCGATCCGCGCGTCGGCATCGGGCACGCGCCCGCCAGCGACGGCGAGCAGCCGCAGCGTGGCCCGCGCGACGCGGGGATCGGTGTCGGGCAGGGCGTCGAGCCGCCGGAGCGCTTCGTCGAGCGCGCCGTCGGCCGCGAGCTGCTCGAGCGCGCGGATCTGCGCGGGTAGCGGCATCGAAGCGTCGACCTGCCGGGCGGCGGCGGCGTCGACGTCCTCAGGCAGTCGGACGCTGTCGAACAACCGCGTCCGCAGCGCTGCCAGGTGGTGGGATCGTGGTTCGGGCACCTGCCACAGGCCGCGGATCGCGTGCACGCCGCGACGCGCGACGCACAGGTGGACGTCGATCGCGTCCGCCTCGATGCGCCCCGTCCAGCACCGGCCTTCGAGCCCGGCGAACGCGCTGGCTTCGCCGGTGGACCACACGACGGCGACGTCGCGGTCCTGCAGGTCGTCGAAGAAGACCCCCCCGAGGTCATCGAGGTCGAGGATCCGGGGGAGCGTCCGCTCCGCGACCGACCAACGTGCGTCGGTCGCCGGGGAGGTCGAGGCGGCCTTGCCGTCGAGGCTCACGTCGTCGTCCCACCCGCGCGGGACGTCCCATCGCGCACCACGCCCAGCCTCGGTCCCGGGGCCTGCGGCACGCATCGGCACGAGGCTCGGGCCCCAGCCAACGGTGAACATCGCGGTGGCGAGCAGGGCTGTGACGAGCGGGGCGAGCACCGCTGGCGCGAGGCGTGGCGCCCCGGACGCGGAACCGCGAACGGAGATCCCGAGGACCAGTCCGGTCAGCAAGCCGCCGAGGTGGGCTGCATTGTCGACCCGCGCGTTCGAGAGCCCGGACAGAAAACCCAACACCAGGTAGGGCCCCAGCGCCGGTCCGAAGACGGCGCGGAGGCGCGGAGGGAGCGCGCTCGGGCGTGAGATCCACAGCGCCACCGCGGCAGCGACCACGCCGAACACGCCCCCGGAGGCGCCGATCGACAGCGTCTGGGGGCTGGCAAAGGTGGAGGCGATGGCGCCGATGGCGGCGGACACGCCGAAGGTCCACGCCAGGCCGCGCGCGCCCACGACGCGCTCAAGGTGCCAGCCGGCAAACACGAACCCGAGCAGGTTGAAAGCGAGGTGTTCGGGCGCTTGGTGGAGCACCGCCATCGTCGCCCACCGCCAGACCTCCCCCGATTCGAGGATGTGGGGCGTGGATCTCGCACCCTCGGTCAGCCACGCCGACGTGGGCTCGAGGTTGGACGTCGCGGTGAGTCGAACCATCACGCCTGCGAGCAGCGCGGTCATCCACGGTGTTGGCGCCGCTTCGATCTGCGAAGACCACCGTTGGGCGGGGTCGGCGCGCAGCTCGTCGTACCCGTCGATCGCGCTCGCGGGGAGGAAGGCGTCTCCCGTGAGGAGCGGGAGACGGACCTCGGTGTCCGGAGGCACCCGACCGGCGCGGACACGGGACTCCCACTCCGCGACCGTCAGCGACTCGGTTCGTCCATGGCGGCGTAGCTCCACGTGCATCCGTCACCAGGCCATGGCGAGCAGGAACCCGCCGATGAGGGCCGCGATCGCGGCAAAGACGAGACCGCCAATGCCCCATGGGCCGAACCCCGCACCCTGCGCCAGCAGACGAAGGCTGTCGCGCGCCGCGGCGTACCCGGGGAGCCGGTGGCGCGCGACAGCATCAAGGCGCCGGCGCGTTTCGCCTGCGACGCTCAGCGTCGCCGAGGCGTGCCGCGAGGGCTCGGGCGTCGGAGCCCGTGGCGCGGTCGCCGTGGTGCGGGGCGTCGGGCCTCGTGGTGCGGGCGCCGAGGGGACCGCAGCGCGCGCGTGCCTGGACGTCTCGGATTCGTCGGGGGGAGGCTGGCTTTCGGCGCCGGGGTCCTCGATCGCAGCCTCACGCCGCAACACCAACACCAAACGGTCGGCGCCAAAACGGAGGACCAGCCCGTCGCCGGGCATCCATTTGGTACCGGCCCGAAGGGGGTGCTCTGGGCCGTCGAGCCGGGGGCGCCCGCGTCCGGGCTCGGCGGGGAGGAGTCCCGTGTGCAACGCCGGTTCGCAGAGGTCGGTCACGTCGTAGCCGCCGCTGCGCGTCCGCCGAAACCGCAGGGCGGCGTCGGGGAGGGGGGGCGACGTATCCACGATCAGCGAGGCCCCGCCCGCATCACCGCCGAGGACGAACGTCTCGGGCAAGGGGCCAAAACGGCGAATGAGGCGGATGCCGCGCGCCACGCGCGACAGCTCGATCCAGTCTTCGGGGTGGTCGACGGAGCCCATGGGGGGAGGCTATCGCGGCACGAGGGAGGTGGGATGCAAACCGCGCTGCGGCTCGCGCTGGCGCTCGTGTCCTTCGTCCTCGCGGCCGAAGTGGGGCTGGCTGTCCTTGCGCCCACGCCGAGGGTGCAGGCGATCCGCGCGGACCAAGTGGTCGCGTTTGACGTCGTCGATGGCGTACCGTTCTGGGCGGCGCCAGACCCTGAGGTGCCGCACGTGTGCGCGGACGACCCACGGCCGCGGGCGGTCTTCGTCGGAAGCTCGATCCTCCGGGGCGCCGGGCTCGCCGATGCGGGAGACGTCTTCTCGACGCGCCTACAGCCGCTCGCGCCCGATTGGTGCATCGACAACGTGGCGGAACCGGCTTTTACCGGACCGCAGAAGTCGGTCGCGGCCCTGCGGGCGATCGCGTTGGATCCGCCGCCGGCGCGGCTGTACTGGGAGGTGTGGGACAACGATCCCGCCCGTTGGTGGGTCACCGAAGGCGTGGCCTGGAACCTGCTCCATCATCCCGATGCACCCGGCTGGGGCCCGGTCCGCGGACGTCTGGCAGAGGTGCTGTTTCGTCACAGCGCGTTGTGGCGGAACGCCGTGCTGGCCTGGGGGAGCACGCCCGGTGGGGACGCGCAGGCGTTCGCGGCGGGCTTGGAACGCGACCTCGCCCCGGTCCTCGACGCGGCCGAGCGACGCGGTGTCGAGGTCGTCCTCGTCGTCGCGTCGCCGCTGGACCGACCGTTCTCGGAGAGCGTGGTGCGTCCCAACCCGATGCTCGCCGGTTTGTGGCCGTTCGCGACCGCGCACGGGCTGCGGTGGATCCGGCTCGCGCTGGCGTTCGAGGCCGAGGACGTGGAAGCGTTGCGGCTCGACCCCTGTTGTCATTTCAACGGGGAGGGCCACGCGCGGCTCGCAGAGCGGTTCGCCGAGGATCTGCAGCGCGGCCGCCGGTGATGAAACGGGACGCCGTCGCGTGCCGGAGGTGGCGGGGCGTGCTAGGATGAGGCGTCGGTTTTCGTTTCATCGTCCTCGTGTCTGATGGGAGCTGTCATGCCTCGTCTTTACCGCTCGCGCTCCACCCTCCTCGCCCTGAGCGTGCTGGCCGTCGCGGCCACGGCCGCTGGGGCGGCTTCGACGTCGGCGCCGTCCGTCGCGTCGGCGGCGCAAGGGTCGGCCAGCGCCGACGTCGCCACGTCCAACGACCGCGCGCCGGCGCAGCTGGCTGCGCCGTCCGACTCCCCGACCGAAGCGTTCATCGTCGGCGGCCTCGAAGCGTCTTCGGATCAGTACGACAACGTCGTGCATCTTGGCATCCTCGGTCGCACGGGCGGTGGCAACTGCACGGGTACGCTGATCCATCCCAACTGGATTCTCACCGCAGCCCACTGCTTCGACGAGAACGACGAGCCGCAAGAGACGCTCCAGGGCCAAGAGGAGGGGCGTGCGGGGATCTGCAACGACCCGGAGGCGGGCATCCCGGCCACGATGGGTCCGTGCGACGTCACCATCTCGTTCGGCAACGACGTCGAGGACCGCTCGAACCAGCAAGTTCACGCGTCGCAGTGCGTGGTGCACGGCTGCTACAACAGCGACAACCCGCTGAACGACAACGAGAAGTACCGGTTCGACATCGCGCTGGTCAAGCTCGATGAGCCGGTGAACAACCGCGGCGTGGTGGCGCTCGTCT
>JBJONI010000308.1:0-2902 GCA_046051915.1 Pseudomonadota bacterium | reverse complement strand
AGCTCCAGTGTTCCCAAGGCCTCAAGTGGCTCAAAGAAGGCCGGGTGTGCGACCTCGTCATCCTGGGCAACACCCACCTCGACATCGGCTCGCCCACCGCGCCCTGGATGCGCTCCTGGATGAAGGAACATGGCGGCGAAAAGCTGGGGCGCTGACGGCTTACGCTCATATCATAAATAAAGCGTTTTCTTGCCGTAACCGGCGGAGCGATGCGTTGTCTTAACACCATCGTCCGACCCCTCGGATCCATGCCCGCCCTCCTCCCCCGTCGCTCCCTGCTGCTGGCCGCGCTCCTCGTCGGCTCGGCGGGCCTGCGCGCGGCCGAAAGCCCGGACTACGAGACGCAGATCCGCCCCATCCTCAAGGAGCACTGCACGCATTGCCACGGGGAAGAGGAAAAACCCAAGGGAGGCGTAGACCTCCGCCTGCGTCGGTTTATGGACGGGAAGACCGAAGACGGTTCGCCCGTGCTCACGCCCGGCGATCCGGAGAAGAGCGCCCTCTGGACGCTCGTCCGCGACGGCGAGATGCCCAAGAAAGGCAAGAAGATGCCCGAGCACCAGCTCGCTCTCCTCGCCTCCTGGATCAAAGCCGGCGCGAAGATCTCCGAAGCCGAACCCACCGGCCCCCTGCCCCCCGGCGTCTACGTTTCCAAACGTGACCGCAGCTTCTGGTCGTTCCAGCCGGTGACGAAGCCGCCCCTGCCCCGCTTCGCCGACCAGCCCGAGCTTGGCCCCATCGACGCGCTCGTGCGGGCGAAGCTTCAAGCAAAGCAGCTCGACTTCGCACCCGAGGCCGACCGTGCGACGCTCATCCGTCGCGCGACGATCGATCTCACGGGTCTGCCGCCGACGCCTGCCGAGACCGCCGCCTTCATCGCCGACGCCTCGCCCGACGCTTACGCCAAACTCATCGAACGCCTGCTCGCCTCTCCGGCTTACGGCGAACGCTGGGCCCGCCATTGGCTCGACGTCGCCGGCTACGCCGACACCAACGGCTACGCCGACGCGGATTCGGTCCGCCCTTACGCCTGGCGCTACCGTGATTACGTGATCCGCTCGCTTAACGCCGACAAGCCCTGGGACCGCTTCATCCAAGAACAGCTCGCCGGCGATGAGCTCAACGCGGTCTCGGCCGCCAATATCGCCGCCGCCGTCCTCGACCCCACGAAGATCGACGCCCTCACGGCGACGGCCTACCTGCGCCTGGGACCTGACGGCACCGGAGATACGGTCGCCGACATCGAACTAGCCAAGAACCAGAGCATCGCCGACACCCTCCGCATCGTGACGACTTCGCTGACCGGCCTCACGGTCGCCTGCGCGCAGTGCCACGATCACCGCTACGACCCGATCAGCCAGGTCGACTACTTCCGCCTCCGCGCGGTCTTCGACCCGGCCCTCGATTGGCGGAAATGGCAGACTCCGGCGCAGCGCACCGCTTCCCTATACACCGCCGCCGACAAGGCCAAGGCAGCCGAGATCGAGAAACAGGCCGCGGTCATCGACGCCGAGGCCACCAAGATGTATAAGGACGCCCTCGACGTGATCTTCGAACAGAAGATCCTCGAAGTCCCCGAAGCCGAGCGCCCCGCCTATCGCGTCGCCCGCAACACGCCGGTCGCGAAGCGCACCAAGGAACAGGCGGCCCTCATCAAGAAATACTTCTCGGCGCAGGCGACTTTCGGCCTGGACCTCTACGACAAGAAGGCTGACGACAAGGTCATCGCCAAGCGCGCCGAAGCCACCGCGCTCCGCGCGAAGAAACCCTCAGAAGGCCGCGTGAGCGTCCTCGTCGAACCCGTCAACGCCGCCCCGAAGAGCGAACTCCACCATCGCGGCGACCACGCCCAGCCCCGCCAGGCCGTCACCCCGGGAGAACTTTCCATCCTCGGCAATCCCGTCATCCCCGTCGACGACCCCAAGCTGACCACCACCGGCCGACGGCTCGCCTACGCGAAGTGGCTGACCTCGGGTGAGCACCCGCTCGTCGGCCGCGCCTTGATGAACCGCGTCTGGATGCACCACTTCGGTCGCGGCATCGTCAACACCCCCGGCGACTTCGGCCTGCTCGGCGAACGCCCGTCGCACCCGGAACTCCTCGACTACCTGGCCGGCCGCTTCGTCGAGACCGGCTGGAGCCTCAAGGCGATGCACCGTGAAATGATGCTCAGCCGGACCTATCGTCAGTCCGCCCGCAACGACTCCGCCCAGTCGGCCGACCCGGACAACGCGCTGTTCGGACGTTACCGCATCCGCCGCCTCGACGCCGAAACCATCCGCGACGCCATGCTCGCCGTCAGCGGCAAGCTCAACGCCGAGATGTTCGGCGAGCCGGTCACCGTCGGCAAGACCGGCGACGGCCGCATGATCCCCGGCGTCGAGATCCGCAACGCCAACCGCGACGTCATCAAGGTCGACACCTCCTCGCCCGCCGTCTATCGACGCTCCATCTACCTGCAGCAGCGTCGCAGCGGCCCCGCCACCGCGTTGGCGACGTTCGACCTGCCGAACATGGATCCGAACTGCGAACGCCGCGACCTCACGACCGTCGCGCCGCAGTCGCTCTTCCTGATGAACGACGAGTTCGTCATCGAACGCGCCAAGGACCTCGCCGCCCGCATGATCAAGGAGCACCCGGCTGATGAGAACGCCCAGGTGCGGGCCGCGTGGGTCCTCACCCAAGGACGCGAGCCGTCCGCCAAGGAGCTGGCCGACTTCAATCGCCTGCTGGCCGAGCAGACCGAGCACTTCGCCAAGCTCAAGCCCGCCAAGCCCGTCGCGGACGCCTCCCTCAAGGTCAAACCGGTGAAGGTGAAGGCCAACTCCAAGAAAGCCGCGCCGCAGCCCACCTTCCCGGCCCCCGTGGCGACCACTCAAGACGTCCGCGTCGAGGCGCTGGG
>JBJONI010000307.1:0-5905 GCA_046051915.1 Pseudomonadota bacterium | reverse complement strand
GTCGTCTGCCCCCGCGCTGCGTCGAGCCTCGCAAGCTCCTCGGGCGTGAGCAGCACCGCGATGCGCTCCGTGTGGGGTGCGTCGGTGCGACGGCGGGGACGACCCGTCGCTGGCAAGGGCTCGGCGTCCCTGTCCTGCCAGGCTGCCGCGAGGGCCGTGTCGTTGGCCCGCATGAGCTGCGCGTCGATGAAGTCCAGCGGCGATGTGCCGGTGACGGGATCACCGCACCGATCGCATCGCCAGAGCTGGGCCTCGTACGACACCACGCGGTCGCCGCGCCGGGCCATCGCGGTCCGCGTCTGGAGGGTGGCGGCGCACGTGCCGTGGGCGCACGGAGGGGGAGTGATCGCCATGGGTCACGAAGGGCTGGCTGGAAGCTGACGACAAACGTCTCGTCCGACCGCTCTGCGAGGCGGATCCAGAGGAAGGTGTCGTCCTCGTCGGGGAGGGCCGGACAGAAGATCCAGATGAGGGGAAGTCTGGGTACCGCGACGGCTCGGTGTTGAGGAGCTCGTCGGGGAGCAACGCGGCGAGCTGGTCGAGCGCGTCGGTCGGTGTGCGACCAGCCGAGGTCCGCGATCTCGTCGTCCGCCTTCTACGTGATGCGCACCCGGTCGGTGGCCAGCGCACGGGCGACGCGGGCGAGGAAGGCGATGGTCTCGGAGCGGGACGGCATGAACGATGGATAGGTCACCGAAACCGTTCAGTGCAGCGAGTGCGGCCTTCATCCAAAGGCGACCGCGAGGTCCTCGGCGTTCACGGTGCTGTTTGCCGCGACGCCGCCCCCACACCGAGTTCGAACATCATCCAGCCGCCCCAATGACCTCCCCGTTGTTCCGGTTGAACCGACTTCAACGCGACGTGTCCGGCTCTGGCGTCAGCGATTCACGGCGTTAGACCTGATGTCCGGTTCGAATCCTGCCGAGGTCCTCACATCGCAGCCCCAAGCGCCGGTCCGACCATCGAAGCTGGGACTCCCCTGCCCGCCCAGTAGCGCGGCGCGCGGTGGCCGTGCGCCACCGCCACGACCTCCAACGCCTCGCCACGCAGGCGGAACACCAACAGATACGGAAAACGCCGAAGCTGTGCTTGCCGCACACCCGGCTACCGCTCGGCCATGGCGAGCGGGTTGCCAACCACTCGCGCGATCGTCGCTTCGAGATCAGCGATGAAGGCATCGCCGAGCTCAGGGCGCTCGGTAGCGTGCCAAGCCTCGGCGTCCTCCGCTTCGGTCGCCGCCGAAGGGTGGAACGTGACGGTCAGGCTCACCGGGACGTGCGCCGCGTGTGGAGGCGGTCCTTCAGCTCCGCCCAGGGGACAGCCTCCACCACGGAGTCGAGATCCCGAATTCGCAGTCCGATCTCCTCGTCCCATGCCTCGGCGACTTTCCGCTCCGCGCGGATCGTGAGCGCGTCGACGATGCGGTCGAGCAGCGCATGTTGATCCGCGGTGGAGAGTTGAGCGGCCTCGCGAGCGAGCGCGTCTACGTCCATCAAGGCATCCTTCGTCTCGCGTAACCCGGCCAGTCGTCCGCTGCCGTTCGGTCACGGCGCCCACCGTCGGCGCCCGACGTCCATCGAGCGCCACCGCGAGGTCCTCGGCGTTCACGGTGCTGTTTGCCGCAACGCCGCCCCCACACCGAGTTCGAAAATCAACCAGCCATCCCAATCCGCCACCATCGAGCTGGTTGAACCTCAGCCCCTGCGTTCGGCCTCGCCGGATGTCGTGGGCTTTCGGTGTTCGTCGCAGTTGTCGGGTTCGAAGCGTGGGGTCCGCTCGGCCGCAACTCACATCGCCCGACGCCCTCTCAGCCCTGAGCACGACCGCGACGCGCGCGGTGGGGGGCGTGTCGGGCGTGGGCAACACCTCGCTCGGAGCGCCTGGTTGCGGGGTATCGGGTATTCGGATATTCGCATATTCATGATCCCTTTCACGTCCGATACCGACGTCCTCGCTGCCGTCTTCAAGGCCGCGGGCGAGCCCATTCGGCTCCGCCTGCTGGCGAGGCTCGCCCACGGCGAACTCTGCGTGTGCCACCTGCATGCGGCGCTCGCGGTGCCGCAGCCGACCGTCTCGCGACACCTGGCTGTCCTCCGCCACGCGGGGCTGGTCCGAACCCGACGCGAGGGCGCGTGGGTTCACTACGGCTTGACCGAGGCGGCCGAGACATGGCTGGCACCCGCGCTGGCGCAGTGGCGCACCCAACCAACAGCGGCCCCCATCGACGGGGAGCGCTGCTCGTGACGCCGTCCCTCGGTCGGCGAGCGGCGAGCGAAGCCCTCGGCACCGCGCTGCTGCTCGCGGTCGTGGTCGGGTCGGGCATCATGGGGGAGCAGCTCGCGGGCGGGAACGTCGCCGTGGCGCTGCTCGCGAACACCTTCGCCACCGGCGCGGGGCTCGTGGTTCTCATCACCGTGCTCGGGCCGATCTCGGGCGCGCACTTCAACCCGGCGGTCACCCTGGTTGAAGCGGTCGCCGGTCGCCTCACTTGGCGCGGCTTTGGGGCGTACGTCGCGGCGCAGGTCGTCGGCGGGCTGGCGGGCGTGCTGCTCGCGCACGGCATGTTCGAGCGCACCCTGTTCGAGGTGTCCACGCACGCACGCACCGGCGCGGGCCAGTGGCTCTCGGAGGGCGTCGCGACGTTCGGGCTGCTGTTCGTCGTTCGGAGCAGCGCGCGCTGCGCGCCGGAGCGCACGCCGGTCGTCGTCGGCCTCTACATCACGTCGGCGTACTGGTTCACCGCGTCCACCTCGTTCGCGAACCCGGCTGTGACGTTCGCCCGCGCGTTCACCGACACCTTCGCGGGGATCCGGCCCGTCGACGTCCCGGCCTTCGTCGTCGCCCAGCTCGTCGGGGCGGCCCTCGCCACGATGGTGTGGTCCTGGCTCGATCCCGGCTCTCAGGAGTGACGTTGCGCTTCGACTCCGTGCTGTTCCTCTGCGTCGCCAACTCCGCCCGCAGCCAGACGGCCGAGGCGCTCGCCCGCCACGTGTTCGGCGACGCCGTCGGTTTCCTGTCCGCGGGGAGCGCCGTCGCGGGTCAACCCGTACGCGGTGCGTGCGCTCGACGAGCTGGGCGTGGAGGCGTCGGGTCTCCACAGCAAGCGCGTCGACACCATCGACCCCGAGGGCGTTGACCTCGTCGTGACGCTGTGCGCCGCGACGCGCCCGCGCCCGCCGCGTCCCACGCCGGATCCGGGAGCTCTGACGTCACGGCGGGGGCGGGATTTCCCGTGTGCGCCGGCTCGACGGACGGGGAGGCGACCGCGATGCCCCCGGACCAGGAGCCCGTGCTCCTCGTCGAGGGCTGATGTCCGGCTGGCACGATGGCCGACCTCCGGCGCTTGGCGTGCCACCGGTCCCGGACGGACTCCGCAGCACCCACCCGCGGCGCATCCTGATGCGCTACGGCTCGCTCCGCGAGCGGTCTTACAGCCAGCCTGCTGGCCGAGGAGGCGGCGCGGTCCGACCCACGCAGCGCCGCACGCTCGCGGTGATGCGGGTCTGCGGGTCTGCGGGGGAAGCCAATCGTTCAACCCCGTGAACACGCTCCGTGTGCTTGGGCGGTGGATGCGAATGTTCATCATCCCCAACCCGTCCAGCGTGCCGAAGGCGTACGACGAGTTCCGCCCCGACGGCCGCATGAACGACAACCCGTACCGGGACCGGCTCGTCGACGTGATGGAGGAGATGTGGAAGTTCACCCTCGTGACCCGAGACCTGCGGGAGTTCCTGGTGGACCGGTACAGCGAGCGGAGGGAGGAGGCTGCGACGGCACTGTCCGCCGATGGGCGTCGTCAGGATCGGCGACCGGAGCCTGTAGCGACCCCGCCGGACGGGCTCGGAAATCGGTCGTGGACGGAGGTGCCCGGACGAACGACCTCGCGCTGCGGACCGCTAGGGTGGTGCGGCGTGGCCGCGCTCACTTCCGGTGCCAACGTCGTCGCCGGGCAGGTCGTCGGTGTCTTCCTCCGTCGCCTGACATCTCCCTGGCCTCTCGTTCACCAAACGCCGACCACCCGTAGGCCGTAGGTGGGGGTCGTCTGCTCGCCCGTCGGAACGGTGAGGCTCGGCACGCAGGCGAGACCGAGGTGTCGCACCCGGTGGTCGCCGATGCCCCACATGACGGACCCGGCGACCAGCGTCGGCGTGGCGAGGGTGTAGCCGAGGATGCGTCCGTAGGCCCGGTCGAGCTCACTGCCATCGGTCTCGGCGACGACGGCCGTCACGATGAGCGCGGCGACGGCGACGCCGGTCGTGACTTGTCCGGCCGTCCGCAGCGTGAGGGCGCGCGCTACGTCGTCGGGAGGAGCCTCGCCTCGCCGCGGCGCCGCGTTCGCCACCAGCGGTCCGGCACACAGGATAGCCCACACGACGCGCGGCATGCGCCCCCCCGCGCTCCGCGTAACGTGCCTACAGGCAAGACGGCGCGTCACGGGTTCGTCACACGCGTGACGCCATCGTCGCAGTCGGCACCAGTTCGGCAACGTCGGTAGCTTCGAAGACACACGCGCGCGATGCGCGCCGCGTCGGGGGGCGGCATGCGCGCACGGTGGTTGGCACTTGGCTGGGGTGGGTGGTCCACGTTGGCGTCGGCACAGGCCGTCGTCCCCGCGGAAGCGACCGCGCCTTCGCCAGACGTGGTCGCGCCCTCCGAGGTCCAGCCTCCCGCCAGCCCCGGCGAGATCGCGCCACCGAGCCTTGGCCCCGTGGCCGAGAAAGCGAAACCCGTGGTGGAGACGAAGTTCGGCAAGGGCTTCACCGTCCGAAGCAACGATGGAGACTTCAGCCTCCAGATCCGCGGTCGGGTGCAATTGCAAGCCTCGGTCCTGACCCAACCTGACGCGCCCCCCGACGTGACCTTCGCCGTTCGTCGCGCGCGGCTCACGTTCCGGGGCAACCTCGGATCGAAGGACCTCGAGTACTACGTCCAATTGGGCTTCGCCCCGCGCGACATGGAGTCCGACCTGCTCATTCCCTTGCGCGACGCGTTCGTCACGTGGAAGGGGCTTCGGGATCTCAACATCGCATTCGGACAGAAGAAGGTCCCGTTCAACCGCGAGCGGGTGGTGAGCAGCGCGAACCTCGCGCTGGTCGATCGGTCGATCACCAACGCGGAGTTCACGCTTGACCGCGACATCGGCGTCCAGCTCTCGTCCGACGACCTCGGGGGCTTGGGCGGGCGTCTGGGCTACCAAGTGGGCGTCTTCGCGGGGGACGGACGGAACCGCGTCAACGCGGGTCCAGGCCTGCTGTACGTGGGGCGTGTTCAGGTTCAGCCGCTTGGCGCTTTCGAGGACAGTTTCGTCGAAGGCGACCTCAGCCGCGATCCGCGCGCGCGGCTTTCCATCGGCGCCGGCGTCGCCTTCAACCACCTCGCGCAACGCGACCGCTCGACGTTCGGCGCGTACTACGAGGCGGGCGCCTTCAACCAGCTTCACGCCGAAGGCGACGTGGCGTTCAAGTGCGCTGGGTTCGCCTTGCTGGGGGAGGCGATCTACCGTCACGCGACGGACGGTCCGGTACGCACCACGACCGTCGATGGGGCGGTTGTCACCGACGTCGCGCGGGACGGTCTCGGCGTTATGGCGCAGGCTGGGTACCTGTTGCCCCCGGCGCCGGTCGAACTTTCGGTACGGTACGCGGAGCTGTTTCCGATGGGCGCCGACACGGCGTTGACGAGCAAGCGCGAGATCACCGGTGGCATCAGCGCCTACCTCATCGGGCACGATCTCAAGGTGCAAGCCGACTATGGATGGCTCACGTCGGCACCGGGCGTGCCGGGGCAGCATCAGGTTCGCCTTCAGACTCAGGTGGCGTTCTGAAGGTGATCAGGGCTTCGGGTGAGCCTCGAAGAACGCCCACACCGCCTCCCACATGAAGTCGCCGTTCCACGGATCACGCCC
>JBJONI010000306.1:0-4906 GCA_046051915.1 Pseudomonadota bacterium | reverse complement strand
GTTCGATGCGGTGCATCGGCAGGTCGTTTCGCATCGCACCGAGCTGCTGTGGGGCAGTGTGTTGGCGGGCTCGTTGTTCGCGGCCGTGAGTCTCTACGGCTACCACGTCGCCGATCCGACGTGGGACGTGGATGTGCCTGCGGGCGCCCTGGTGCGCAACCCGTGCGGACGCGTCGGAGCCCGGCTGGCCGACGGCCTGTTTCAGGCATTCGGGTACGGGGCGTGGTGGGTCTCCACCGGCACCGTGGTCGCTGTCTTGCGGCTGGCCGGCCGGCCGGGCTGGACGTGGGGACGGCGTGTGGTCGGGTGCGTCGCTGGCGCGTTGGCGCTCGCGCTGATCGACCTCGGCCTCGGCGTGCCGACCCACAGCCCGTTCCCGCCTGGCGGGATGGTGGGCCACGCACTGGGCGTGTCGTCGGTCGCGCTGGTGGGGCCGGTCGGCGCTTGGTTGGTGTGGGTGCCGGCGTTCGTCGGCGCGCTCGGCGTCCTCCTCGGCCTCTCGTGGCGCGACCTTGTCGTCGCGATGATCGACCGGGTGGAGCGAGAGTTGCCCGTCCGGAGCGAGGAGGATGCGCCCGTGCTGGCGCGGGTCGGGCACGTCGCTGGCTCGGGGATCGTCGGGGCGGGCCAAGGCCTGCACGCAGCCACCCGGTGGACCGCGCTGGGGCTGTTCGCCGGCGTGACGCGGTTCGGCGAAGGCGTTCAGATCGTCCTCGGCGAGGCCTGGGGCGTGCTCACGAGCTTCGGCGGTGCGGTGCTCGGGTGGTTCGGCGGGGCAGCGACGGTGACCTCCCGCGGGGTCAAGCGGGTCGTCACGGGCATGGTCGACGGCATCGGCGACCGCACGGCGCACGGAGAAGGCCTCACGGCGTCGTCGCATGTGGGGTCCGCTCCGCAGCAAGACCTCGTCGAGGCGCTGATCGACACGCCCGCACCCTCGCGGGCGTCCCAGCATCGCGCGGCCGCAAGCATCGTGGAGTTGGCTGCGGGGATCGGGTTGGACGCGCTCCCACCGACCCGCCAGACCGTCGAGCCCACGCAGATTACGCCCACGCGGCTCGCGGATGGGCAAACGCTCGGGGATGGCGTCGCGCGTCGTCGCGCGGGGGCGCCGCAGGCGACGACGGCGACGCCGGCGGTCGCTCCGATCGTGGAGGCGCCTTCGCCGGCGGTGACACGGCCTCGCCGTGGTGCCGTCGTTCCGGCGCCGGTGGTTGCCCGACCGCACACGTCGACGGGCGCGCCGGCGGTGGACTTCGGCGATGCCCGGCGTCCTGCCCGACCGTCGGGCCGTGCCGGCCTGCGGACCCAGCCGGGGCCGGCGACGGGCGTTTCGGTGGTCGGCGCGACGGGTCGCCCGACGGCGTTGCGCGGCTCGGGTTCGACCGCTTCGTCGAGCACGCCGCAGCCGGCGATGCTGCGCAACGCGGCTACGATCTCGGGGCCGGGCGGGGGGATCCACAACGAAGGTATGCACGGGTTCTCCAAGGCGCCCATCGGCGTCGCTTGGGTCGAGGAGTCCTTGCCGCCCGCGGTTCGTTCCGCCGGCACCCCGTTCGAGTCCGAGGATCCGACGCTCCCGGGCCAGGTCACCCGAAACGCGGCTTCGCCGTCCGATCCCGGAGAGACCTCGGTCCCGCCCGCTCCACCCCCTGCGCCGCCGCCACCGCGGGCGTTGGAGCTCGCCGACGACGCGCCGACGCTGGGCCCGGCGGTGGAGCCCGGAGAGGGACTCGTGGCGCGGGTTGACGACGACGGTGGGGCCGTGGTCGACCGCGCCTCGTTGTTCTTCCAACTGCCGCAGCTCAACTTGCTCGATCCCGTCCCCGAGCAGCGCGCGACGATCAACGAGGAAGAGCTTCGCGGCCTGGCGCAGACGGTCGAGGATAGCCTCGCAAGCTTCAAGGTCACGGGTCGCGTCGTCAACGTGCGCGTGGGTCCCGTGGTCACGACGTTCGAATACCTCCCGGATCAGGGCATCACGGTCAAGCGCATCCAGACGTTGTCCGACGATCTCGCGATGGCGCTGTGCGCGATGAGTGTGCGCGTCGTGGCCCCGATCCCGGGCAAGGGCGTTGTCGGCATCGAGGTGCCGTCGAGCACGCGGATGACGATCTACCTGCGCGAGTTGCTCGCAAGCGACGAGTTCCGCAACACGCGCGCCGCCTTGCCGGTGATCCTTGGCAAGGACGTGGAGGGGCGTCCGATGGTCGCCGACCTGGCGCGGATGCCGCACGTGCTGGTCGGTGGGACGACGGGTTCGGGCAAGTCCGTGGGCGTCAATGGCATGCTGATGAGCTTGCTGTTCACGCGCACGCCGGAGGAACTGCGCCTGCTGCTGATCGATCCGAAGAAGCTCGAGTTCGAGGCGTACGCGGATGTGCCGCACCTGCTTCATCCCGTCGTCGTCGACCCGAAGACCGCGAGCGCGGCGCTGGCGTGGGCGTGCAAGGAGATGGACCGACGCTACGAATTGCTCGCACGTTGGGCCGTTCGAAACATCGCGTCCTACAACGAGAAGGTCTTGACGGAGACGGCGAACTGGACGCGCGAAAAGGCCCGCCGGTACGCGCCCAAGGACTGGCCGGACGACGTGCCGCCGCCCAAGCCCGAGCTCCTGTCCTACATCGTGATCGTCATCGACGAGCTCGCGGACCTGATGATGGTGGCGCGCAAGGATGTTGAGGGGAGCATCGTCCGCTTGGCCCAGATGGCCCGCGCTTGTGGCATGCACCTCGTGATCGCGACGCAACGTCCGAGCGTCGACGTGATCACGGGCATCATCAAGGCGAACCTCCCGACGCGCATCAGCTTTAAGCTTCGGACGAACACGGACTCGCGCACGATCCTCGACCAAGGGGGCGCGGAGAAGCTGCTGGGACAGGGCGACATGCTCTACCTGCCTGGGGCGGGCGAGGTTCAACGCGCGCATGGACCCTTCGTCAGCGACGCGGAGGTGGAGCGCGTGATCACGTTCCTCCGCGAGCAGCGGGCACCCGACTACATCGAGGCGATCACGGCGGAGCCGGAGGCGGACGGCGAGAGCGACGTCGACCCTGCGGATCAAGACGAGCTCTTCGACGAGGCGGTCGAGGTGGTGAAGAAGGCTGGCAAAGCCAGCACATCGATGATTCAACGCCACTTCCGAATCGGCTACAACCGCGCGGCGCGGATCATCGACCTGCTCGAGCAGGCCGGTGTCGTCGGGCCGGCCGATGGCGCGCGACCGCGCGAGGTGTTGATCGGTCCGCACGCCAACTGAAGGGGCGGCCCTGTCCTGCAGGGCCTGCTCGACGGGACGGCCAAGGTCAGGACGACGTCAAGCATGAAGGAAAGGACGCCACGTGCGTCGAACGCAACGTGGCGGCGCACGGGACGCCTGAGGAGGAACGATGGCGACAGGGACGAGGACGGCGTGGGCGAGGTTCGCACAAAGGTCGTTGGTGGCGCTGGCGCTGGCTGGCGGACTCGCCGGCGTGGGCCTGACGTCGGCACCTGCGTTCGCGCAGGAGTCCGCGGCTTCGGTCGTTCAGCGCGTCGAAGCCCGCTACCGTGGTGTGACCACCATCAAGGCCAAGGTCACCCAGACGCGCCAAGACGCCTTCGGCTCGGAGACCCTGTCGGGGGACCTCTTGGTGAAGCGTCCCTCGAAGCTTCGGTGGAAGCTCGGCGACAAGCTGTTCGTGAGCAACGGCAGCAAGATGTGGATCTACACGCCCGCTGACAACCAAGTGATCGTGTACAACGACGTCGCAAGCCGGCAGGCGGAAGCCGAGAGCTTCCTCACGTCGATGGACAAGTTGACGGCGAACTTCCAGGTCTCGGTCGTGTCCAACACCGCGGCCGGCGTGCAGCTCCGCCTCGCACCGAAGTCGGGCGGGCAGTTCAAGTCCGCGGACATCTACTTGAACGGCAAGCTGGACGTGTACCTGGTGCAGATCGTCGATGCGTTCGACAACCGGACGTCGATGGCATTCTCGGGCCTGCAATTCAACGTTCCGGCCGACGACGCGCAGTTCAACTACACGCCGCCCGCTGGCGCCAAGGTCGTCTCCGCGACCCCGTGAGGGAACCGATGGGCGCGGCGATGCCGTCGACCGCGAGCGATCCGCGCCCCGACCTGTCGGTCGTGTTGCCGGCGTTCAACGAAGCGGAGAACATCGACGCGGCGGTGGGGCGCTGCCTCGACGTCGCCGCACGGCTGGCCATCACGGTCGAGGTCCTCGTGGTGGATGACGGGAGTCGCGACGCGACGGCGGAGCGCGTTGCGGCTTGGACGGCTCGCGACGCCCGCGTGCGCATGGTCCGGCATCCATCGAACCTGGGTTACGGCGCCGCTTTGCGGTCAGGACTCACGGCGGCGGAGGGCACCCGCGTGTTCTTCACCGACGCGGACCTCCAGTTCGACCTCACGGAGCTGGATGGGTTGCTGGCGAGGTCCGATGAGGCCGACATCCTCGCCGGCTACCGCGCGCCGCGTCGGGACCCCTGGCACCGCTGCCTGAACGGCTGGCTGTGGTCGCGTCTGGTCGATCTGCTGTTCTCGACGGGCGTGCGCGACGTGGATTGCGCGTTCAAGCTGTTCCACCGGGACGTGCTCGCCCACGTACCGATCCAATCGATGGGCGCCTTCGTCAACACGGAGATCCTCGTGCGGGCGCGCGCCGCGGGATTTCGTGTCGTGGAGGTCCCGGTCAAACACTTGCCTCGGGTCGCGGGTCGAGCCACTGGCGCCGACCCTCGCGTGATCGTTCGCGCCTTCGTCGAGCTCGCGTCGTTGTGGGTGGAACTCCGGGCGTTGGTGCGTCGAGGACAGGCGGGATCTACGCGTCCGGCTCGCCAAACGGCCCGGACCCCGGGGGGAGGTCGACCCAGCTGACGCCCTGAGGTGGCTGCGTGAGGAACA
>JBJONI010000305.1:0-2989 GCA_046051915.1 Pseudomonadota bacterium | reverse complement strand
CGGCGCCCCGTTCCCCGAAGAATACGGCGGGATGGGGCTCAGTTGCGTGGAAACCTGCCTGCTCAAGGAAGGGTTCGGTGAGGGCTCGGGCGACGGTGGGGTCGGGCTCGCGTGGGGTGCTCACACCATCCTGTGCGGCGTCCCGATCTGGAAGCTCGGCACCGAAGCGCAGAAGGAACGCTACCTTCCCAAGCTCGCTTCCGGCGATTGGACCGGCGGATTCTGCCTCTCCGAACCCGACGCCGGCTCTGACGCCGCGAGCATGAAGACGCGGGCCGAGCGTCGCGGCGACCGCTGGATCCTCAACGGCCGCAAGATGTGGATCACGAACGGGCCCGTGGGCGACGTGTTCGTCGTGACGGCCGTGACCGACCCGACCGCGAGGCCGCGTGCCGCCGGGATCAGCACCTTCCTCGTGGAGTCCACGTTCCCAGGGTTCAAGGTCGGCCAGCACATCGAGAAGGTCGGCATGCGTACGTCGGTCACCTCGGAGATCGTGCTCGAGGACTGCGAGGTCCCTGCGGAGAACCTCCTCGGCATGGAGAACTTTGGCTTCATCATCACGGCGAAGCTCATCTTGGGTTGGGAGCGCTCCTGCCTGATCGCGCCGGCGATCGGCGCAATGAAGGACACGATCGATCGCACGACGCATTACGCCAAGATCCGCGAGCAGTTCCGGCGCCCGATTGGGAAGTTCCAAGCCGTCCGACACATGCTGGCCGACATGCGGATCCGCTACGAGATCGCGCGCAACCTCGTGTACCGCGTCGCTTGGCAACTCGATCAGGACGGCGACCCACCCCTCGTCGACGCCGCGATCGCCAAGGTCTTCACGACGGAGTCGGCCCAGATCAACGCGCGTGACGCGATCCAGTTGTTCGGCGGCAACGGCTTCACCACCGAGTACGAGATCGAACGCGGGTTGCGTGACAGCCTTCTCGGGACGATCGGCGGCGGCACGAGCGAGATCCAGCGGGGCATCATCGCCCGTGGCATCCTTCCCTACGACATCTGAGGCGGCGATGGACCTGACGATCCCCGAAACGCACCTGCAGTTTCAACGCGAGTTTGAACGGTTCTGTGCGGCCCGAATCGCACCACGCGCCGCTGCGGTGGACCGCGCCGGTGAGCTGAGCCGCGAGAACTGGGCGGACTTGGCAGAGATGGGCTTCTTCAAGCTGTACCATGAGGCGAAGTGGGGCGGCCTCGGAGCCGAGGCGGACTGGTTGATGAAGGCGATCGCCGAAGAAGCGCTCGCCAAGGCGTGCGCGGCGACCTTCCTCTCTGCCGGGGCGTCGGTGGGGCTGTTCGGCGGACCGGTTGCGCTGTTTGGCACCGAGGCCCAACAGGCTCGGTGGATCCCCGGCCTTCTCGACGGTCGTATCATCGGCTGCTTCGGTCTCACCGAGCCCGACACGGGGACGGACGCCGCCGCGATCCGCTGCCGCGCGACGCGCACCGAAGGGGGCTGGCGGCTCAACGGCGAGAAGGCGTTGATCACGAACGCGCCGATCGCCGACGTCGCGGTGGTGATGGCGGTGACGGACCCCGAAGCCGGTCACGCCGGGGTCACGTCGTTCCTCGTCGACCTCCATCAGCCTGGCGTGACGCGCTCCGCGCCGTACAACAAGCTGGGGCTCCGCGGATCCCCGACCGGCGGGCTGACGTTCGACGACGTAGCGTTGCACGACGACGACGTCCTTGGCACCGTCGGCGCAGGCTTCTTTCAGGCGATGCAGACGCTGGAGTTCGGGCGTATCTCGATGGCCCACTTCGGCATCGGCATCGCGGAGGCCGCCATGGAGGCCGCGATCGCGTACGCGGGCGAACGCAAGGCGTTCGGCAAGCCGATCGCGAGCAAGCAGGCCATCCACTTCAAGATCGCCGACATGAAGATCGCCATCGACGGGGCCCGCTTGATGGCGCGGAAAGCGGCTTGGACAAAGTCCCAAGGAGACGCCTGCGCCGATCTCGCGAGCGTGGCGAAGTGCTTCGCCACGGAGATGGCGGTCAAGGTCGCGGACGCCGCGGTGCAGATCCACGGAGGTTGGGGGTACACCGACGACTTCGCCGCGGAACGCCTGCTGCGCGACGCGCGCCTCGGGCCCCTGGGCGAAGGCACCAGCGAGATCCAGCGCGAGCTGATCGCGCGAAGCATGCTCGATTAGGATGCTTCCGCGCGCGGGACGAGGTGGACCGCGAGGGCGAACGCGACCGTGAGCACGGTCGCAACGCCGAACGCGGCGTCGTACCCCAAAGCGTCCCCGAAGATGCCGCCGAGGAGCGACCCCAGCCCCGATCCCGCGACGACCAAGCTGGCCTGCACGGTGTAGTCGGTCCCCGCTTGCGCTTCGCGGCAGCGATCCATCATCGCAGCGAACCAAGCGGCGCTCGCCACGCCCCCGACCCATGGATCCACGACCACGGCCCACCACGCGGCCTGCACGCCCAAGCCAAAGTGCACCGTCACCCACCAAGCGAGCGGGCCAAGGACCAGCAGCCACGCCGTCGGCCCAAGCGCACGCGCGGCGCCGAAGCGCTCCACGGCCGCGCCGCCCATGAGTGCGCCGACCAGCCCGGCGCCAAAGCCGTGGATGCCCATCCAAGCGCCCAACGTGGACGCCTCGACGCCACCATCGACCAGCCACGGGCGCATCAGCGTCTGCGCGACGTGATCCCCGACCTTCCAGCCGACCAACAAGGCGATCCAACCGAGGCGACCAGGCTGCAGCAGCCAGTCCCAAGCGAACCCACCCGTTGGGGGCCTACCGCCGCGGCCCGCCCCCACCTTCGGCAGCGCCAGCAGCGGGACGGCGGAGACAGCCAGCGCCATCGCCAAGCCCACGAGCGCGAGGCTCCACCCGGCCCGATCCCACACCATCAACAGCACCCCGCCACCGAGCATCATGCCGGCGCGGTACGCGGCGACCTGAACGCCGTTGGCGAGGCCGTGTTGGGCGCGGGGGAACAGGGTCACCGCCAGGCCATC
>JBJONI010000304.1:0-6037 GCA_046051915.1 Pseudomonadota bacterium | reverse complement strand
CAACATGCAACGCCGGAAATTCCAACCATCCAGCCGGTTCGATACGGGCAAAAGCCGTTTATGGCGTGATCCATGACCAACAAGGACCGTGTCCGATCCGCGCCCCTGGCGGATCCGACCGTGGCGCGTGGCGCATGTTAAGCGCCTTTTGTTGATACCTCGGAGGTTGGATTGACCGCGATGGTTCCCGTCCTCGCCGCGCGCTCGCTGATCCATCGCGCGATCCATCGGTCGCTGGATGCGGCCGGCGTCTGGCACCTCGATGCGTCGCTGCTCGCTGCGGGTGCGCCGCCCGACCCGGGCCTGGACAGCTTCGAAGTCCCAGGCGCGGGCTACCTTGTCACGTCGACCGAGTACGCGATCAAGCGGGCGTTGGCGGCAGGGGTTCCTGCGGCTTGGACGTGGGGTGCGAACTTTCGCCGCGGGGAGCAGAGCCCGACACACAACCCGGAGTTCACGATGCTGGAGTGGGGCGTGACCGGCGCCTCGATCGACGACATCCAGCGGCAGACCGAGGGGCTGGTGGGCGCGGCCGCCGACGCGCTCGCTGCGGCTGGCCACCTCGACCCGTGGTGGACGGCGGCGCGGCGGCGTGGGCCGTGGGAAGCGGTCGGGGTGCGTGACGCGATCGCGCGGTCGGCCGGGATCGACCCGGACCTTCCTTGGGGGATCCTCGCTGCGCGGGCCGCTGCCGCCCTGGGCCTGCAGGTGCCCGACGGTGCGCAGACACCGGACGACGCAGCGTTCGACGCCTTGACCTGGGTGCTCGACGCCTTGCAGCCGCAGCTCGGCGCCGACGCGCCGGTGTGGCTGGTGGATTGGCCGGCGGGGCTGTGCACGAGCACGCCGGGCGACCGATGGGAGAACGCACCGCGGGTCGAGCTTTTTGCGCGGGGCATCGAGCTCGCCGACGGTTTTCCGTTCCACACCGACCGCGCCGAGGCCTTGTCGGGGATGCAGGCCGCGCTCGCCGATCGGGCGAGGTTGGGGATGCCGTCGGTGACGCTCGACGCGGGCTACTTGCGGGCGCTCGACAGCCTGCCGCCGGGTGCGGGCATCGCGGTCGGCGTCGACCGGCTGGTGATGGCGTTGACGGGGGCGTCGCGCATCCAGGATGTGCTGCTCACGCCGTGGGCGGAGCGGTGACGGTTCGGGTCGCCCACAGCGCCTCGTCCCCATAGCGCACACCCGTCGGTCCAAGACCGAACCGTGCCGCCACCCGGGCGCCTGCGGGGCTGACGAGCAGCGCGAGGCGGGGCCCATGGTCCCGTGTGGCCTCGCCCAACGCGCGGAGCAACTCGGCGGCGCGGCCGTGGCCCCGCCAAGCGCGCAGCATGCCCCATGCGAACAAGTAGACGGCCTCTCCGTCCCCGGGACGCACGGCGTGGCGGTCGAGCCGGCCAGCGAGGAGCGCGTCGCGGTCGCCGTCGGCGAGCGTGAACCAGCCCGTGTAGCCGATCGGGAGGACGTCGTGGGCGCCATGGACGCGCGCGACGGTGAACTGGGCGCTGGCGTGGCCCATGCAGGCCTCAAGGCGCCGCCGGTCGACCCGGTCGGCGCGGCGGTGGAAGATGGCGTGGTCGAGCGCCAGCACCGTTTGCAGATCGCCCGGCCCCAGCGTCATCGGGGCGTCGCCGGGGACGCGGCCCAGCGCGGCGCGCAAGGCGGCGGGCGTCATGGGGTTTGCGCGAGCGCGCGCAGGGCGTGCGTCACGCCGCGCCGCAGGCTCGCGAGGTCGTAGCCGCCTTCGAGCACGGCGACGATCCGTCCTTGGGCGGTCTCGTCTGCGATGCGAACGACGGCGTGCAGCCACTGCGCGTAGGCTGCGTCGGTCAGGGCCAGCGAGGACATCGGGTCGTCCACGTGGGCGTCGAGCCCCCACAGGACGACGATCAGCGCGGGGCGCCACGCGGTGAGGGCCGCGAGGGCGGGGGCCCAAGCGTCGAGGAAGGTCGCGTCGTCGCACCCCGGCGGCAGGGCGATGCGTCGAACGCGCCCGTCGTCGGTGATTCGGTCGTCGCTGCTCTCGACGGGGAACAGCCCGCGCTCGTGGCTGCTCGCGATCCAAACGCGAGGGTCGTGGCCCAACGTCGCCTCGGTGCCGTCGCCGTGGTGGGCGTCGACGTCGAGGACCGCGACCCGCTCGGCCCCGAGCGCGAGCGCGCGCGCGACGCCGATCGCCGCGTGGTGGACGAGGCAGTAGCCGCCGCCGTGATCGCGGTGCGCATGGTGGCCGGGCGGTCGCGCGGCGACGAAGGTCCGCGCGCCGTCGCGCATCGCGGCGTCCACCGCATCGAGCGTTGCGCCCACGGCCCGGCGGACGCACATCGCGGTCTGTTCGCCGATCACCGTCTCGTGGTCGATCGCCCCCGTCGGCCCGTTCAGCACCCGATCGACCCACGTCGCGTCGTGGACGACCGCGAGCGCTTCAGCGGTGGCGAGGCGGTCCGCCGAGACCACGACGACGCCGTCAGGCACCTCGGCGGCGAGCACCGCGTCGTAGCGGCACGGTGCTTCCGGATGGGTGTCGCCCGGGTCGTGCTGGGCAAACCGAGCGTCCCGCACGAACCGGACGGCGCGCGCGCTCACGGCTCGGCGCTGTTCGTCGCGCCGGGCGTGGCGAGGATCGTCGCGCGGAAGTCGGGGTTGACGAGGCCTTGGCCCTCGCTCGCCGTGCTGGCGTACCAGCGGTCGGGCGACGTCCCGTCGCCTGGCGTTGCCCGTCGCTCCATCGACCGCGCGACCGCGCCGGTGGGTCCGCCCCAGAACGCGGCGCCGCCGTCGCCAGCCCGGTCGACGTCGACGTTGCGCGGGTCGCGCAACCGAAGGTCGAGCTGTCCGTCCTTGAGGTAGAGGCGCGACTGCCGGTTGTCGTTGAAGGCGTTCAGCACCAGATCGCCGGAGGCGTACGCCGTGGTCTCGTCCTGCGGGATGCCATCGACGTAGGCTTCCATCGTGTGATCGACGACGGTGAACAGGCCACGCGCGGGCAGCAGCGATCCGGGCGGGAACCCCATCACGAAGTCCTGCCCGTTGTTCAGTTGCCAGAGGTCGAGGCGGATGTCGTGGTCGGTGAGGTTGCGCAGCTCGACGAACTCGTCGAACCCGTCGGCATCGGTCGCGTTGACGCCGTACCACATCACCTCGTTGATCACGACGTCCCCGGGCGCGAGGACGTGGCCGCCGGGTTGGGTGTCGCCGACGAACGACTCGCCCATCTGTCGTCCTGCGCCCCACAGCAGGTCGAAGTAGCCATCGAAGGCCTCGGCGACGCGCGGACCGCGCATCACGAGCAGGTACTCGTCGTTGGACTGGGTGGCGGAAGCCGACCAATTGAACGAGCCGGTGATCACGATCGGCTCGGGGCCGTTGGCGTCGATGACCATCGTCTTGCTGTGCAGTCGCCCGCCGCCCGCTTGGTAGTCGCCGGGCTGGTCGGAGTTGTCGTTGCCGTCCATGCGGAGCGGGATGCCGGCGCCGAGCAGGCGGTACACCTCGTGGTACTGCCCGTTGCTATGAAGCTGGCTTTGGTCGATCACGCCCGCGACGCTCCGACGGTCGTGGAAGTCGGCCGTGAGGTCCACCCCCTCGGCGAGGTCCTTCTCGTCGAACTCCGCTTGCTTGCGGACGAGGGCGGCGCCCAGCGTGTCCTTGGTGAAGGCGAAGATCGTGAACCGGATGCTCTCCTGTGCGCCGTCCACGAGCTCCAGCATGCGGCCCATGCAGTCTTCCTTCGGGGCGAACCAGACCTCGACCGTGGTGTCGCCGACTTGGTAGGACGTGCCGTCGTCGAGCCGCACCTTGCTCTGACCGAACAGGCCACCGTACATCTGCTCGAACTCTGCGGTGAAGTCGGCCGCGATCGGCGGGCTGTCGAGCAGGAAGAAGTTGTTGCTGTTCTTCCGCAGGTCGGAGTCGGTCCAGTTGGCGGTGCCGCCAAAGATGAACCGGCCATCGACGACCATGAACTTGTTGTGCATGATGTGGGCTTGGTTGCCGACGACCACGGGGATGTGGCGGTCACGGAACCGCAGGTAGCCGAGGTTGTCGACGTGGGCCGCGTCGCCGACCATCCGGATCTGCACGCCGCGGTCCCAGGCACGGACCAGCTCATCGATCAACTCGGCGCGCGTGAACCCCATCACCGCCATGTCGATCGAGACGCGCGCGTTGCGCACGGTTTCGATCATCACGTCGACGGCGTCGGGCTCCCACAGGTTGTCGGGCCGCGTGCCGGGGTCGTTGAAGTAGACGTCGACGCGTCCGCCGCGCGTGCTCGCGACGTCGTCGGGGTCGGGCGCACACCCGAGCCAAGCCGCGGCGAGGGCGGGCAGCCAGGTCGAGAGGCGGCGGGCGCGATGCAGGAGGCTCATGGCAGCTCCACGGCTTCGGTCTGGATCTGCAGCAGGGTCTGCGCGAGATCGACGATCGCGCGCGTCGGCGGGAGGCCGCGTACCGAGAGGCCGAACAGGGTCCCGTCACAGTACTGGTCGGTGACGACCTCGGTGCTGCCGGACAGGCGGCTCGCGGACCACACGGGGTGGGTCAACGTCAGCACCCGCGGCTCGTGGTACCGGCCGTCTCGGGCTGGCTCCAGATCGAGGAACATCATCGTCGGCAGCGTGCCGACCGCCGTGTTCTGGAGGATGCGGACCCCAGCAGCGGCGGCGAGGAACGCGTTGGTCGCCGACGGGGTGGTGGTGCCGAACGAAGCGCCGACGATCACTTCGACGTCGAAGCCGTCCGCCGCCTTGGCCGCCAGCGCCGTGCCGAGACCGGCGTCGGTGATGTCCTCGGTCACGAGGCGCACGCTCGACCGCGCACCCCAGGTCGCGTCGATCAACGTCTTGATCAGGCGGTCTTGGGGACCGAACCGGAGCTCGAGCATCTCCGGTCCGTCGGTGGGGAACCAACCGCGCGGGTCCCCCACCGACTTGTTCGCGGCGCTGTACGCGTCGAGGGCGGTGGCGTCCGATCCCCCGAACACCTGGATGTGCTCGGCGCGGAGGACCTCGGCGACGTCCTCGCCAAACCCGTCGACCGCGACCAACGGCCCCGCGTCGTCGAGGCCGCCGGCGCGGCTCGCGAGCAGCCACTGCGCGCCGTCGGCGATGGCGAAGCTGTGCGTCATCTGGACTTGATCGCCGGTCCAGGCGACGTCGGCGTTCTGCGAGAAGTCGAAGAACGCGAGATCGTCGTCGGCGAGGCGCAACGGCACGCCGGCGGTCGCGAGGGCGGCGATGCCGGGTGCTTCGGCGGCCTGCGCGTCGGTGACGACCTGAACGTCGACGCCCCGCGCCCAAGCGGCGGTGAGCGCCTCGGTGAGCGTCGGGTCGTCGAGGCTCGGCAGGGCGACGTCGAGCGTGGTGGTGGCGCCATCCGCGAGGCTCGCGAACCGCGCGTTCACGCTCTCGGCGGGCTCGCCGGTGACCATGGTGGCGCCCAGCAGGTAGCCATCGAGCGCGGGGCGGCACGCCCCGGCGAGCAACAGGAGCGCAGGCAGGCGGTTCATTCGAAGCTCCCGCTGGCGTAGGCGCCCGAGTAGTCCGCCGAGTTGGCGCGGCCGGGGCTTGCGAGGGTCCAGCCGCGGCAGTCGGGCGCGACGCCGGTGTTGTTGGGGACGTCCTCAAAGCAGGTCAGGCCCGCGTTGGCGGGGTCGTCGCCGATCACGCCGGCCGGGCAGGGGGCGCCCACGTGGTAGTGCCACGACGGGGACCGGTTGCCGTCGCCGCCGAACATCAGGCTGATGCGCTCCATCGACCGGCTTCGCTTGAGGTCGTAGCCCCCGACGAAGGGTTCGAGGTTGCGGTCGCCGGCCGTCTCCATCAGGCGCTCGTCCGGGTCCTGCAGCGTGAGGGACCAACGCGCGCCCTGCGGGAAGGCGAGGTCAGGAAGGACGGCGTCAGGGGTCGGGAAGCAGCCGCTCGACTTGGCGGCGACGAACATCTGCTGGCCGACGCCGAGCGCAGGCAGCCCCGTGGGCAAGCGCCAGCCGGTCGGAGCGTCCCCTTGCAGGACGAGGCGCCAGCCGTCGAGG
>JBJONI010000303.1:0-4547 GCA_046051915.1 Pseudomonadota bacterium | reverse complement strand
GGCCAGCGTTTGGCCTGCACAGGGTGCGTGGCCTGTTCGGATCGACGTGCGCGCGCGGCTCCCCGGCCGTCGGCCGTTCTGACCGCAGCAGCCTGACGGCGCGCGGGTTATGCGCCGGGTGTGAGCGAGGGGCCGGTGCGAGACGCGTGGGTCTGGCTTCGACAGCGGGCGGGGAGCGTCATCGGCGCCCTGTTGGTCGCCGTGGTCGCGTGCACATGGCTGGTGGTCGACGCGGGTCGTGTCCCGGTGGAGCGGGTGCAGGCGGGTCAGGTTGCCCGTCGCACCCTCCGCGCGCCTTGGACCTTTGCTTGGAACGACACGCTCGGAGCCACGGAGGCGCGTCGGGAGGCGGCGGCCGAGGAGCCTCCGGTGTTCCTCTGGGACGAAGCCCGTTTGGTCGAGATGGAGGACCGTCTGACGCGTGCGGCGTTGGCCGCGCGTTCGTCCTCCGACCCCGGCGAGGTGTTTGCGAAGGAGGCGGGTGTCACGCTGGATCGGTCAGCGCTCGACGCGTTGGCGGCTGCGGGGTTCTCCGATCCGGTCATCGGCGCCTCGTTGGGGTGGCTTCGCGAGGCGTTCGCGGACCGTCTGGTTCCCGGAGAAGGCGCGATATCGCCGCGTGGCACGATCGTCGTCGTCCCGCTGGCGGGCGACAGGCAGCCGTTTACGCTCGACGCCGAGGACCGAATCGCCTCCGTCGACGACGTCCAGCAACGCGTGCGTCTGCTGGCGGTTCAGGAGCGAGCGCGGGGGGCTTGGGTCGAGGGCGCCGAGGCGTTGGCGCGCGCGATGGTGGTTCCCAACCTGTTCTACGACGCCGAGCGGACGGAAGCCGCGCGCGCTGCGGCCTCTGCCGCGGTGTCCTGCGAACCACGCGTCGTCCACCGCGGCGAGACGCTGTACCGAGAGGGCGATCGCATCACGCCGTCGCAGGCCTCGGAGGTCGCGGCGCTGATGGACAGCGCGCGGGGACGGCGCCCCGGCGTCGCGTGGGTGCTCGCGGCCGGCCTGGTCGGTTGGATGCTGCTCGGTTTGCATCTCGCGTCGCGGCACCACCTGCGGGATCTGCACGATCCGCGCGCGGCTTGGAGCACGGCCGGCCTGCTCGTGCTGTCGGTGGCCGTCGGCGAGGGGATGATCGCGCTCTCGGAGGCGGCGGCGCCGTTGGTCCGCGCCGACCTTCCGCCGGAGGTCCTCTGGACCTTGATCCCGATCGCCGGCGGCGGGATGGTCGTACGCACGCTGATGACGGCCACCCGCGCGATGGTCTTCGTCATCGCGGGTGCGGCGTTGGTCGCGCTGATGACGGGCTTTGACGCGCTCATCGTGACGTACCACCTGCTGACGGGTCTGGTGGCGGTGGGTGCGGTCGAATGGCTCCGTCGTCGGATCGAGGTGTTGCGCGCCGGCTTGATCACGGGCGTGTTCGGGGCTGTCCTCGTCGTTGGCCTGCTCGTCGTTCGAGCTTGGGTGGGTTCCGGGCAGGCTTCACCGCCGGCGGACGTCCTGTTGATCGCGGGCGGCGTCGCCTTGTTTGGAGGCCTCGCGAGCTCGGTGTTCGTGTTGGTGTTCGTCCCGGTGTTCGAGCTCGCCGGGTTCGTCACCGACTGGCGCCTCCTTGAACTCGCAAGTTTGACCCACCCGTTGATGCGACAGTTGATGCTCCGGGCTCCGGGGACGTACCACCACTCGGTCATGGTCGGAACCCTCGGCGAGGCTGCGTGTGAGGCGATCGGCGCCAACGGGACCGAGGTCAAGGTCGCGGCGTACTTCCATGACATCGGTAAGGTGCTCAAGCCTGGGTGGTTCATCGAGAACCAGCACGGGCACAACCCTCACGCGCAAGCCACCCCGGCCGCGTCGGCCGCCGTCCTGATTGGACACGTCGTGGAGGGCGCGCGCATGGCGAGGGAGCACAGGCTTCCAAAGCCGATCATCGACAATATCCTCATGCATCATGGGACGGGCTTGATCGCCTACTTCCACGCGCGCGCCGTGGCCGAGAGCCACGGGCGTCCGGTGAGCGAGTCGGACTTTCGCTACCCGGGGCCCAAGCCGAACACGCGCGAGGCCGGCGTGCTGATGCTCGCCGACAAAGTGGAAGCCGCCACGCGCACGCTTCGCGACCCGTCGCCCGCCGCGTTCCGGGCGATGGCCCACCACATCATCAACTCCGTGCTCGCCGACGACCAGCTCGCGGATTGCCCGCTGACGTGGAAGGAGATCGCGCGCGTCACCGATGCCTTCGTCAAGGTGCTCGTCGGGTTCCATCACCAGCGTACGGAGTACCCCGACACGGCCGCGATCAGCCGCGGTCAGTACGACGACGGCATCCAGCCGGTCGAGCCCCTCGGGACCGTGATTCAACTCCCGCCGTCGGCGCTTCGGTCGTCGGGACGCCTGTGGACCGACGAAGCGGTGTTGGACGAGGCGACCGACCACGACGCGCCCGACTACGAGGCGGTCCACCACCTCCCACGTGGCGGGGCGGGCGGATGATCGACCTGACGATCGACGACGACGTGCCCGCCGCGTTGGGGATCGAGGAGGACTGGGTGCTCGCCGACGCTGCCGAGATTCAGCGCGCGGGGAGCGCGGCGCTGTGTGCATGGAGCCTCCGTTTGGTGGGGGATGCGACGATCGCGGCGCTGAACGCCACCTGGCGAAACAAGCCGGAACCAACCGACGTCCTCAGCTTCCCGATGCTCGAACCGTTTGCACCGTTGGTGGACGGCGAAGAGCTCGGCGACGTCGTGATCAGCGTCGCGACCGCAGCGCGACAGGCCGCGTCCGTGGGCCACGCCCTGCGCGATGAGATCCGCGTGCTGCTCGCGCATGGCCTCGCGCACCTCCTCGGACACGATCACCACGAACCCGAAGAGGCCGCGGCGATGGCGGCGTGCGAAGCGACCCTGCTGGCACCGTTCGGCGTTTCTCCCGACGGGCTCGTGGTCCGGGCCGGGGTTGCCGGTTAGTCCGGGCCACCCTTCGACCCGGTGCGACGATGCTCGACGACCTCAAGCCCCAGCTCGCTTCCATCGGCGAGCGCGTGACCGCGCTGCACGGACACCTCGACATCGCGGCGAAGATCGCGCGGCTCGACGATCTGGACCGTCAGGCCGCCCTGCCGGAGTTCTGGGCTGACCAAGCGGGTGCGCAGCGCATCCTCAAGGAAAAAGGCGGCGTGGAGCGCGTCGTGCAGGACTGGAAGGCGCTTCGGGCACGCGTCGACGACATCGGAGCCTTGATCGAGTTGGCGGAAGAGCTCGACGATGCCGACGCCGCCGCGGAGGCGACTGACGGGGTCGCGGCGCTCGAAAAGCAGCTGCGCGCCCTAGAAACGCGTCGGCTCCTGTCCGAGGAGCACGATGCGCTCGGCGCGATTGTCGAGATCAACCCGGGCGAGGGCGGCACCGACGCGGCCGACTGGGCGATGATGCTGATGCGGATGTACACCCGTTGGGCAGAGCGCAGCGGCTTCGAAGTCGAGGTCCTCGACGTTCAGGACGGCGAGGAGGCGGGGATCAAGTCCGCGTCTTTCGCCATCCGGGGCGCATACGCCTATGGGTACCTCCAGGCCGAGATGGGGGTCCATCGCTTGGTCCGCATCTCGCCCTTCGACAAGGATGCCCGCCGTCAGACCGCGTTCGCCGCCGTTTCGGCCTACCCCGAGATCGACGACACCATCCAGATCGACATCAACCCGGCCGACATCGAGATGCAGACGATGCGGTCGGGTGGCGCTGGCGGTCAGCACGTCAACAAGACGGAGTCGGCCGTTCGCCTGATTCACGTGCCCACCGGTGTCGTCGTGAAGTGTTCCGCGGAGCGCAGCCAACACAAGAACCGCGACAAGGCGATGAAGATGCTCGCGGCGCGGCTCTACCAGTTGGAGATCGAGAAGCGTCTCGCCGCCAAGGACGAGGCGAACGCCAAGAAGATGAAGATCGGCTTCGGTAGCCAAATTCGTAGCTACGTTCTCGCGCCGTACCAGCAGGTCAAGGACCTGAGGACCGACGTGACCACGGCCAACGTCTCCGCGACGCTCGACGGCGAAATCGTCGAGTTCATGGAGTCTTGGCTCGCGGCGCGCGCGGAAGGCCGGCTGAACGACGTGTGATCGCCCCAGCGTCGCATCGGGGAGGCACCGCGCGTGCTTTCACGATAGCCCGACGCCCCCGGAGGTCATCATGCACGAGGTCCTGACCCGTCTCGGTCTTACCGACATCAACCCTGGCGCTTGGTTGGGCGGCCCGCTGCCGTGCGACGGGCGCGTGGTCCACAGCGTCAACCCGACGACCGGCGCCTCGCTGGGCGCGGTCCAGCTTGCGTCGAAGGCGACGTACGATGCGATGATCCCTCAGATGGAAGACGCTTTCCGCCGCTGGCGCATGCTGCCTGCGCCCAAGCGCGGCGAGATCGTTCGCGAGATTGGGGAAGCGCTCCGTCAGCACAAGGACGATCTCGGCGCGTTGGTCACGCTCGAGGTCGGCAAGCTCAAGTCGGAAGGGTTGGGCGAGGTCCAAGAAGCGATCGACATGGCGGAC
>JBJONI010000302.1:0-12436 GCA_046051915.1 Pseudomonadota bacterium | reverse complement strand
GTCGCCGCCCTTGATCGCGAGCAGCTCTTCCTTGATCGCGCGCATCCGCGACACGCTGTCGAGGAGGGCGTCGACCTCCGCCTGCAGGGCCGACGTCTCCGCCGAGAGCGCGGTGGCTTCGCTGCGCAGCGGAGCGAGGTCGGCCTCGAGGCGCTCCTGAAGCAGGCGCTGGCGGTCGAGCTCTTCCTCCGTGCGGGCGATCTGGCGGCTGAGGGCCTGCGTCGACTTGATCTGCGTCATCAGGTCGGTGAGCCGCTCCTCCAGGACCGCCTTGAGCTGCTCCTCGATCTGGCCGAGGTTGTGGGTCGTAGCGTCTTGGCGGGACATGAGGGCGCCTCCATCCGGAAACAGGTCCCGCCGACGGTATCACCCTTCGGACGACGACGTCAACGCCGGTCAAGACCCGCGTCGGGGCACGACCTCACCCCGCAGGATCCGGCGTGCTTGGCGGATCTGCGCCGGCGCCACCGTCCACCCCGTTGCAAGATCGAGCGAACCGTCGACATAGACCGACAGCGGTGCGCGGCGCGTCAGCCCTTCCTCGACGCCGGCGAACCGGTCCGCGAGGCTCCACCAAGCGGGATCGCGCACCTCGCCGCGCCAGCCGTCCACCCGGGCCTCGGCGTCAGCGACCAGCGCGGCCTCGCCCGACCGCAGCCGCCACCACGACGCCCGTGCCTGCACCGGTCGCCAGGCGTGCACGCCTCCCCGCAGCAGCGGGATCTCGGCGAGGGCCCCGGCGAGAAAGACGTGGCGGGTCATGCTTCCAGCCGGCCGGCGGTCGCGTGCAGGTGCTCAAGGTGGTCGGCGAGGGCGGTCGCCAGCGCGTCGAGGCCGGGCGCGAGCTCGGCGGCCTCTTCGTCCTCCTCGCGGAGTGCGGCGAACAGGCCATCGTCGAGGACCGCGTGCGCGGCGGTTCGCACGAGGATGCCGAGGCGCTCCAGCAGGGCAAGGAGCGTGGACGCGTCGAGGCCACCGCCGCGCCGGGAGGGCAACCATCCGCGCGACACGGCGAAGCCGTCGAGCAGCTCAAGCAGCGGCCCCAAGCGCTTGCGGTGGGCGCGAACCACCCAGGCCCCGCGTTCGAGGACGAGCTCTGGGCGTCCGCGTGCCACGCGGTGGGCGAGCAGCAGCCCCGCGACCATCGCGGCGTACGGGACGTGTCGAAGCACGCGCAGGCGCAGGCTGCGTTGATCGGACACGGCGCGTGGCAGCGTCTCGCCGGGATGGAGCAGGCCGCCGTGCGCGACGAGCGGGGTGTAGGCCAGCGAGGGCAAACCCACCGCGTCGGCGCGGTGTCGTGCATTGCGCAACCGGCGATTGACGCCGGCGAGGCCCTCCCACAGCTGGCCGAGGCTGGGCGGCAGCGTGAGCAACAAGCCGCGCGTGTCGAGCAGGTCGAGGAAGGGCGCGCTCGACACCGTCCATGGGGCGTCGTCGGGGCTGGGGCGGGCGATCGGCCACGACGCGAGGCCACGGTCGCGCAGGACGCGCGCGACGTCGGCATCGACGGTGTCCGCGTGGCCGGCCCGGCCCAAAAGTCGCTCGTCCCAGAGCCGCCAGCGGTTCGCCCCCGCAGGCGCGCGTCGGCCTCTCGCGGCCCGCAACGCGTCGAGGTGGCTGCGCCATCCGGGATCGGACAGGATGACGCTCGAGACGTCCCAGGCGAGCTCGCGACGCGCGACGCCGCCCGCGGTGATCGCCAACCGGCTGCCGGTTCGAGGGTCGAGCTGGGTGGCGTCTCCACGCTCGATCGCGAGCTCCACGTACGGGCCGATGGGGCTGTCCTCGGCGCCTGCGCGGTCCAGCAACCCGCGGAGGTGCCCGAGCGACAGCTCTCCGTGGTCGAGGAGAAAGCACAGCAGGAACCTGTAGATGTCGGGTGAGAACGCGGCGCCCGCCAACGACGCGAGGGGTGGCGCTAGCGTCGGCGCCCGCGGCTGGCCGAGCGGCAGGGCGAGCTGCTCGGGGTGGGGGTCGGGCTCGATGGCGCGCGCCGCGCGCTCCTCCCGCCATGGGGCGACGAGGCCTCGGAGCGCCGACGCTCGCCGTTCCACCGTGGCGGTCGCGAGCCCCGGCTCGAGGGCGGCGAGGGCGGCATGGAGGGCCGAGCCCTCGGGGAGCTTGCCGCCGTGTCGCGTCAGCAGACGCGCGAGGAGGGGTTGGCGCTCGATCGCGGCCGCGTACAGCGCGCGGCGGCGTCCGCCGCCGTAGACGTACGCGAGCCCCTCCGGCGTCAGGCGCGGCGCGATGTCGTCTTCGAGAAACCCGAGCCAAGCGCCGGCGCCGACGTAGTAGCGGACGGTGCGGGCTTCCACCCCGAGCGCCTCCGCGAGACCGCGCGACGACCGCACGCCGCGGGCGACCACCTCGAGCAGGTGGGTGAGCAGCGCCGGGCTGTTCGCGTTCGGCAAGCCCCCAGCGAGCGCCGCTTCGGCGTCGGGCGCGCGCAGGGGTGTGCTTGGCGAGGAGCGGTCTTCGGGCATGCGGCGCGCGTAACCCGATGCACGTGGCTGTCGTTCAGCGCGCCAGGCCCGCGTGGGCGCTCGCCGCAAGCGCGCGACCGTCGAACCCGACGTTCGCCTCGACCGCGGCACGCAGGGCGTCCTGTCCGGCGCTCGCGAGCGCGGCGCCCGCGACGGCAGGGCCCCACGTCGGGTCGCCGAAGTCGACGTGGTCGGTCTGCGGCCCGTGGCAGGCCTCGCACCCGTCGGGCCGCGCCCGGCCGGAGAGGCCGAACGGCCGATCATCGCGGGTGTCGGGGGTGGCTCCTGCGCCGACAGGGACGAGGCCAAGTCCGATCGCCGCCCGAAGCGGGAGCCCCGGCGCGCTCGCCGGGAGCGCCTCGCTGCTCGGTGGCAACGTCCTGAGGAAGGCCCACAGGTCGGAGATGTCGACGTCCGACCACGGGGACCCGAGGCGCAAGGGATGCAGCACCCGCGAGCCATCGGGGCGTTGTCCGCGCCGAAGGAGCGTCAGCGCGTCGGTCGCCGACCAGGTCGCCGTCGGACCTTCGGGCGTGAGGGAGGGCGCGACGATCCGTCCCTCGTAGACGCCTTGCCCGAGGCGTCGGCCGGTCAGATCCTCGCCATGACACGCCCGACAACCCCCATGATCGGCGACCTGTGCGCCGCGTGCGACCGCCGCTTGACGGGCGAAGCCGGTCAAGTCGACGTCGTCGGCGACGCGACGTCCCCGCGCGGCGGCCGTCGCCGCGAGCTCCGCGCGCAACGCCGCCTGTGCGTCGTCGTCGAGGGGCCAGGGGCACGGCAGCGGGGCGGGAGGCTCGGGGGCTTCGCCGGCGAGGTGCGCGTCTCCCGCGGTGGCGGCGAGCCACGTCGCCGCGCCGAGCGCCAGCGACGAGGCGGCCAAGCCGACCGGGAGCCACCAGCCACGGTCGAGCTGTGCTGCGCGTGCGAGCACGTCGCCCCAGCCCGTCATGCGTCGTCCGGCGGCGCGAACTCGAAGCCGATCTCCTCACCGAGCTCCGCTTCCAGAAACGCCTTGAGCCGCTTCTTCAGCCGGGCTTCGACCTGTCGGACCCGTTCCTTGCTCACGCCAAACTCCTCGCCGAGGGTGGACAAGCTCTCCGGGTCGGCGGTCAACAGGCGGCGCTCCCAGATGATGCGCTCGCGGTCGTCGTGGATCGTTGCGGCGAACGCGGTGAGCTTGGCGCCGACGCGGGCCGTGATCTCATGCCGGGCGGCGTTGGTCTCTGGGTTGTTCGGCACCGTCTCGGGGACGATCTCGGCGAGGCTCCGCCCTTCCTCGTCCTCGCCAGCGGGTGCGTGAAGGCTCAGGGCCGGCGCGCGCATGTGCTGGTCGACGAGCTGGATCTCTCGCGTCGAGACCCCGAGGCGCTCCGCGAGGCGCGCTTCGGTGGGGTCGATCCCTTCGGCGATCAGCCGGTCTCGCTCCTTGCTGAGCTGGAAGAACAGCTTGCGGCCCGCACGGGTGGAGCCCAGACGGACGAGCCGGAAGTTGTCGAGCAAAAAACGGAGGATCATCGCTCGGATCCAGTACTGCGCGTAGCTGCTGAACCGGATCTCTCGGTAGGGGTCGTACCGCGACAGGGCCTCGACGAGGCCGACGTTGCCCTCCTGAATCAAGTCGAGGACGTTCGCCCACTGTCGGTGGTACTGGAACGCGATCTTGATCACGAGGCGAAGGTTGCTCGTGACCAATTGGCGTGCCGCCTCGCGGTCGCCCGTCTCGTGGTACCGCAGCGCCACCTGGCGCTCCTCTTCGGGCGAGAGCAGAGGATGGCGGCGGATCTCGGAGAGGTACTGCGTCAGGAGGTCGTCGCGCGCTCCCCCGGATCGGACGATGCCTGTGGTGCTCGGGACGAGCTCGCCCATCGGCGTGTTGCGTTCATGGCCGGTCATCGAGGACCTCCGCGCGGGGACCCGCGGTGGGCAGCGCCGGGGGAGAGCCCCGGTGCGAGCGCCGCGACCAGCGCGCCGACGAGGGCGGGCGAGGCGGCGAGGAAGGGTTGATCGGGATGCTTCATGGGATCGATCGGGGCGCCCGACAAGTCCACCAGGGCACGTCCGGCTTCGGTCACGAGCAGAACGCCGGCGCCGATGTCCCATGGCGACCAAGCGGCGACCAAGCCTGCCGCGGCGCCGCCTGAGGCGACCATCGCGAGGTGCGCCGCCGTGCTTCCGAGCGCGCGGATGCGTCCCGGCCACGAGATCGGGAAGGCGCGGTGGGCCGCGCTGGGGAGCGCGAGCACGTCGTCACGGCCAGCGGTCACCACGGCGGGAGGCCGGAGCACGACGCCGTCGCGGTACGCGCCTGCCCCGCGTGCGGCGAACCAGTGCTCCCCGGTCCGTGGGGTGTGGAACGCGCCGGCGACGAACGTTCCGTCCACGGCGCGGGCGACGGTCGGCCCCCAATGCGCGAGACCCTCGAGGAACGGGGAGGTGCCGTCGAGCGGGTCGATCCACCACGTCGCGCGGCCCTCCGGCGCGGGCCCGGCGTCGCACTCCTCGCTGCGGAGCACGTCGTCGGGGAAGGCGTCGCCGAGGCGGCGGAGCAGCACGTCTTGCGACGCAAGATCGGCGTCCGAGACGCGCGTACCGTCTGCCTTGCGGCGGGGATCGGCGCGGCGGACGAGGTCGAGCGAAGCCCGCCCCGCCTCGGCGAGGACGTCGGCGAGCCAAGGTCCCAGTTCCGCCGGATCGACGCTGTCGCGCACCGCGCCCCCCTCGTCGGCTGCTATTCGGTCCAGCGGCTGCGCGCAGAAGATCCACGCGGGGTTGCCGGTGTGTCACGTCCCGAGGGATGCGGGCCTTGCGCGTTGGCGGCGACGCGTTAGATGCGCGTCGCGATGGTGGGCATAGCTCAGCTGGTTAGAGCGCCGGATTGTGGTTCCGGAGGTCGTGGGTTCGAACCCCATTGTCCACCTTTCTTTCGCTTACGGGCCTATAGCTCAATTGGCAGAGCATCGGACTCTTAATCCGCAGGTTCCAGGTTCGATTCCTGGTGGGCCCACACTCTCTCGCACGACGCACCCGGCCTTGGTCGGGCACCGTCGGCACCCTCACAGCGCGGCTTCGGTCGCGCTGTTTCGGTTTTGTCGGAGCCACGCTGGGCCTGCCCGTGCGAGCCGGGGCGAGCCGACGTCAAGTCGTCTTCGACGTCTCAGAGGGCCAGACGTCTTACAGGGTCGAGCAGCGCAAGACGGTGCCATCGGCACGGCCGGCTGGCGGGGGCCGAGGGATGCGAGCGGAGGGACTCGAACCCTCACGGTTGCCCGCCGGAACCTAAATCCGGTGCGTCTACCATTTCCGCCACGCTCGCGCGCCGCTCGGCGACGCGGCCTTAACGGGCTGGGGGCCAAACCGCGAGCGGCGCGGCATCGACGTCCGCGTCGGTCGCACGGAGCGTCACGGCACGCAGCGCGGCCACCAACGTCGCGTCACTCGACGCGTCCACCGTCCATTCTGGCTCTGTCAACGCCGCGAACACGGCGTCAGCGCCCTCGGCGAAGGTCAAGGTCCACGCCGCGCCCGTCCAGGCCTCGTCGGTGCGCCAAGCCACGTCGTCGAGCGTGAGGTTGAACGTGATCGCGCGGCCGTCCGAGATCGTGGCCTCGCCCACCCACGGATCCCGCGAGACGACGTCCAGCCCACACCATGGCCCCGCGGGTGCCTCGATCGGGCCGTCCTCGTTCGGCACCACCGTCACGCCGAGGGTGTCGTCGCAGCGGTGCAGCCGCAGCGCATCGACGGGCGGGGCGGGCGCGTCGGACCAAGCGGAGGTGAGGGCGATCGGCCGCGTCGCGTCCGCCGTGGGCAGGCAGCCGACCCCGAGCGCACCGATCCCGACGCACCATCTCGCTGCCCGCGCCTTCGTCATGCGGCACCGTCGCGGGGTGCGGTGAGGGCATGGCCGGCGAGGCCGACGATCAGGATGCCGGCGCCGAGCAACGCCGGCGTCGACGGGGTCTCGCCGTGGACGCCGGCGGCCAGGGCCGTGCTGACGACGGGTTCGAGGAGCAGGAGCAAGCTCGCTTCAAGGGCGGGGACCTTCGACGCCGCGGCGGTCAGGGCGAGGTAGGCGAGACCGATCTGCGCGATGCCCAGCCAAGCGACGACCGCGACGTCCGTCGGCGTCCACCCGTGCCACGTCGCGAACGGCGCGAGGGCCACGGCCGCGACGGCGTTGCCGAGCCATGGCGCGGCGGCGGCTCGCTCCGCGCCTGACGCCCCGTGCGCGTCAGTGCGCGCGAGGCCACGCAGGCCGAGGCCGACGGCCGCCCAAGCCGCGCCCGATCCGAGCGCAAGCAGGTTGCCCGTGGCGGGGTCGGGGGCGGTCGCGGACGCGTCTTGACCTCCGAAGGTCAGCAAGCCGAGGCCGACGACGGCGGCCGCGATGGCGAGGGCGTCGCGGCGAGACGCCGGCTCCCCGAGCAGCCGCGGCGCGAACAGGAGCACCCAGACGACCGAGGTGGACTGCAGGAAGATCGCGTGCGCCGCCGTCGTCAGCTTGTTCGCCGTCGCGAACAGCCCGAGGCACGCGGCGTACGCGATCGCGACCCCGAACGCATCGCGTCCGACACCACGCCGCGCGTGCGGGGCGACCAGCGAGAGGAAGACGGCCGCCACGGCGCTGCGTGCGGCGGCGATCGTCGGGCCGTCAAGTCCGGACGCCTTGATCGCCGTCCCACCGGAGGAGAACAGGAGGGCGGCGATCACGAGCTGCACGCGGGGGTTCATCGTGCAGCCTCGGTGAACGCCATCGAGAACGGAGGGAAGGACGTTGCGATCTCCGGGCTGTCGGCCAAGGGGAGGCACGTGCCTGGATCGAGCCGCAACAACCCGCCGCCCGCGAGCGGGTCGGACCACGGGGGGCGCAGCGCGAGCCACACGGCGCCGTCGGGCCCACGGGCGACGTCGGGGACGTACTTGTCGAGGGGCTCCCCCGTCGTCCAACCCCCGGCGGCGTCGCGACAAGCGGGCGTGTGGATCTCGCCGTCGCGAAGGAGGGCGACCATCGAACCGTCGGCGTCGACGTCCGCATCGACGAGGTCCCCCAACCCGAGGCCTTCCGTGGACTCGTGGGTCGTCGTGCCGGTGTGCGGGTCGATCCAAGCGATGCCGGTGGCGCCGAGGGCGACGAGCTGGTCGGCGGTACCGCGTAGCACGACGTTGGGCGGCGCCTCCCAGCCCACGGCGGCGCTCGGTGGCGTGACGTCGACGCGCACCGCCCGGCCTGTGGCCGATGGGGCCCAGCCCTGGAGCCGGCGTAGCCGTTGCAGTCCGACCCACACCGTGCCGTCGTCGAGCACGACGAGGTCGGACGCTTCGGGGATGCCGTCGTCGTCCGCCCACGCCGACAGGTCGATCGTGCCCCGCTCGACGCCGGTGGCGGCGTCGAGCAGCAAGAGCGTGGCCTCGCCGTACCGGCTGATGATGACGAGGTCCCCGGCGAGGGCCACGGCGTGGGGGTTGCTCCCGGCCCCGACCGAGCGCTCCCAGACGGGGACGCCGAGGTCCCGCGGATCGTACCGGCGGAGGGTGTCGGCGAGCAGGCGTTGAATCACCCAGACCGCACCGGTCGTGGTCTGCACCACGGTATCGGGGTGGACGGTCGCGATGTCGTTGTGGACGTCGCGGGTCGCCACGTCGACGGTCGACAGCGTCCCGGACGTGTAGTCGAGGCTCAGGGTGGCGAGGACGCCGACCGGAGCACCCGGCTCGCGGCCGCTGTCGACGGCCTCGTCGGGCCACGCGGGTTCCGCGTCGGACGTGCACGCGAGCCATAGCCACAGCCACGTCATGGGCGCGCCCTCGGGGTGGGTCGCCACTCTACCTCGACGAAGGGTTGTAAGCCCGGGAGAGGCCAGCCGGCGAGGTCGGTCCACGCCGTCGTCGTGACGCCAGCGTCGGGGCGTTGTGGGTCCCGCGGCACGGTCACGGTGCGTTGGTTGAGCAGGTTTCGGGCGCCTGCGGTCAGCTGTAAGCCGGTTTCTGTTTGCACCCGAAGCCAAGCGTCGAGCGTCGTACGCGCGGGCACCGGGCTCGTGTTGCCAGCGTCGCGAAACGTCCCACTTTGGTGACTGCACAGCGCGCCGACGTTCGCATGCGGGGAGAGGCGGACCTCGGCGACCGCGTCGAGCAGGGCTTGCGGGACGCCGGGGAGGACGGCACCGCGCAGGGCGGCGTCCTCGGACAGGTTTCGCGCGTCGGTCCAGCCCGCTGCGAGCCGGACGCGGAGCGCTTGCGTCGCGATCGTCGCCTCCGCCTCGACACCTGCGACGCGGGCGTCGCCGAGGTTGGTCGGGACGAGCTGGCGTTGGGCGTTCTGAATCCAGACGATCGCGTCTTCGCGCCGCGCGAGGAAGGCCGTCGCCGTCCATCGTGCGTCGACAGCGCCGACGTGGGACCACGTGAGCGCCGCCTCGCCTTGCCACGCCGACTCGGGCCGGAGGTCCGGGTTGCCGCGGGATTGCCCGCGCACGCCGTAGCGCTCACTGAGGTCGGGAGGGCGGAACGTGCGTCCGGCCGCGACACGCAGCGTCCACGATCGGCTCAGTCGGCCGACGACGGTCAACCGCGGCAACCACGGCGTCGCGGCGACGTCGACCGCGGTGGCCTTCGGGAGCGCGCGGATCTCGAGCACGGGGAGCACCGAGAACCGGCGGTCACGGGTGTGCACGTCGGCGGCGACGCTGGCCCCGATCACGGCGCGCGCCGCGGTGAGCGCGACACCGGTCGGGGTGTCTCGCCGGTAGGATTCGGCACGCGCGCTCGTCGTGACCTCCAGCGAGGCCAGCCGCCAGCGATGCCCGCCGCGCGCTTGGGCGCCGCCGTGCTGGTAGGCGTCGCGCTGCCATGCGGCGCCGATGCCGAGCTCGGCGCTGGGGTCGTCGGTGCGCTCCCCCCGCGCCAACCACCAAGCGCCGGCGTCCCCGGACCAGGGGCCCCGGTCGCCCTCGACGGTCACGCCGACCAGCTCGCGCCAGGTGCTTTGGGAGACGTCGACGGACGGTGCGCCGAGGGGACCCGGGATCTGCTCCTGACGTCCGAGCACGTGATTCAGGACCGTCACCGACGTCCGCGCGCCCGCCCAACGCCCGCGCAGGAGGCCGGTCGCTTGGGTGATCGCCGCGGGCTGCCGAAGGACCCAAGCGTCATCGTCGTCGTTGAAGCGGGTGCCTCGGTCATCGTAGGCCAAGAACCGTCCGGTGGTGGCGAAGCCGGCGCCGCCGACCAGCACGTCGACAGGGCCGCGGCCGATGGCCCCGACCGCGCTCACCTCGCCGTAGGCCGGGCCGCCCGCGCGCGCTGTCAGCGCGTACGCACCGCGGGCGAGGTCGAGGGTCGAGACGTCGACCACACCACCCATCGGCGCGCCCAGCGCCCCGTCGGCGACGAGACCACGGCGGATCTGGACGGCGCCGAGGCCTGCGAGGGGGAGGTCGGCGAGGTCGGCAGCGCTCCCGCCGTCGGGGTTCAACGCGATCCCGTCGAGACGTACGAGCGTCGCCCGCGCGGGCGCGCCGCGAACGCTCACCCACGCTGCGCTGCCGGGGCCTCCAAGTCGCCGCGTCACGAGGCCTGGCGTGGTGGCGAGGACGTCGCCAAGGTCGACCGCGCTGCCGACGTCCTCGGCCGAGACGGTGGACCCATCGTCGGGGACCGGCGTCTCGTGGATCTCCACGACGGGCACCTCGGCGGCCGCTGGGGGCACCGCTTCGAGGTCGGGCCCAGCCCCCCACGCGAGGCTCGTCAGGCCGAGGATCACGACGAGGTGTCGTCGTCTTGAGAGGCGAAGGGCGCGCCGTCGACCCGCCACGCGGCGTGGGCGAGGCGAGCGACGGTCGTCGGGCTGGTGGCGTCGCGCTGACCGAGCCGCTGGCGCAGCGCGACCGTGCCCCGACCGAGTCGGCGCTCGTCCGCGTCCTCTGGCAGCGCGGCGAGCGCCTCCGCGTACGCGGTGGCGGCGCGCTCCAGGGCGGCGCGGTCCTCGGGACGGGTGCGTGCGCGCGGGTGGACCTCGGGCACAGGGACCGATGCCCGGTCGTCGCTGGGCCATGCCCTCGCGGTGCACAGGCACAACGGCGCGGCGGGGCTCGCCTCGACGCTCAGATCCCACGTCAGCGCGCCGGCGTGCCACGGCTCGAGCGCGAGCTGTACGGCGCGTGGCCGGCCGGCGAGGTGCAGCACGCCGCGCGCGACCACCCGGACGCCGCGGAACACGTCGGCGTGCCCGAGGCCCGGCTCCACACGCAGGCCAAGCTGTTCCGCCGCGCGCGTGGCAGAGCGGCGCAGCGTCCACACGCCCAGCGCCCGGACGGCGATCGCGCCGAGCAGGATCGCAGGCAGGACCGCCTGAAACAGCGTGTCCTCGGGCAACATGCCTCAGATCAGCCCGACGGCGCGCCGGACGCGCGCCATCGTGGTCGCCGCGATGGCGCGGACGCGTTCGGTGGACGCATCGAGGACGCGGTCGAGGGTGGCCGGATCGTCGGTCAACGCCGCGTAGCGTTCCTGAATCGGCGTCAACGCGGCGATGATCGCCTCTCCGACCTCGGCCTTGAGGAACCCGTAGCCTCGCCCGTCAAAGCGGGCGGCGATCGCCGGTACGGGCTCTGCCGTGAGCGCCGAGAGGATGCCCATCAAGTTGACGACGCCGGGGCTCGCGGTGGCGGGGTCGTACACGCATCCCGAGTCGGTGACGGCGCGGTTGACCTTCTTCTGGATGGTCTTTGGGGGGTCCATCAGGCCGACGGCGTGACCGGGCCGTGCGACGGCGATCGACTTGCTCATCTTGACGGTCGGCTCGTCGAGGCCCATCACGCGCGCGCCGGCCGGCGGCAGGCTGACCGAGGGCACGACGAGGGTCTCGCCGAACAAGTGGTTGAACCGCAGTGCGATGTCGCGTGCGAGCTCGATGTGTTGGCGTTGATCCTCGCCGACGGGGACGGTGTTCGTGTCGTAGAGGAGGATGTCGGCGGCCTGCAGGACGGGGTAGTCGAGCAGCCCGGTGCCGACGGTGTCGCGCCCCTCGGCCTTGGACTTGAACTGGGTCATCCGTTCGAGCCACCCCAGCGGCGTGACGCAGTTGAGGATCCAAGCGAGCTCGGTGTGCTCTCGAATCGCCGATTGCAGGAACACGGCGGCGTGGTCAGGGTCGATGCCCGCCGCGAGGAACAGCGCCGCGACCTGTCGGCTGTGCGCTGCGAGTTGGGCGGGTGCGACCGCCTCGGGGATGGTCAGCGCGTGAAGGTTGACCACGCAGAACAGGTTGTCACGTCCGACCTGGTTGTCGACCCACGGGCGCACGGCGCCGAGGAAATTGCCGAGATGCAAGCTGCCCGTGGGCTGGACCCCAGAAAACGCGCGGACCGTCGAGGGCATGGTGGCTCCGAAGCCGTCTGCTAACGCCCTGCGGTCAGGTGTTCACCACGAGCGTCCAGCCTGCCCCGAACACGGTCAGCAAGTTGATGGGGCTGTTGGGGCTGGGTTCGATCTTCGCGCGAAGGCGCCGGATCGCCACGGCGGGGGCGTGGCTGACCACGCCTTTGCCCATGTGCCAGACGTCGCGCTCGATCTCTTCGTGTCCGACCGTCTCGTTGGCCCGGGACGCGAGGTAATTGAGCAGCGCGCGCTCGCGGCTCGTGAGGTGCTGGGGCGGCGCGTTGAGGTCGTCGAGGCGGGTCACCGTGCCTGTCTCGAGGTCGATGGTCACGCCGACGAGGTGCAGGAGCCGTGCGGACTTGCGCGCAGCCGCCCTCCGACGCTGGAGGTTGACCTCGAACGATTCCTGCAGGTGATGGAGCAGCACAGCGCTGGCGCCTGGGTTGGGCACGTCCATCACGCGCGGCTCGAGGACGAGCGCCTCGGTGGGGGCGCCGAACCGAACCGGTGCGAGGAAGAAGCGGTTGTAGGGCGTAGGGTCCGCAGGGCGTGTGCGAAGCTCGACG
>JBJONI010000301.1:0-8759 GCA_046051915.1 Pseudomonadota bacterium | reverse complement strand
CGTCGACGACTTGGGGAAGCTTGCGCTCCTCGACCGCGAGCCCGATGCGCTCGACGATCTTCGCCTTGTTTTGGGCGTAGGGGATCGACGTGACGACCACGCGGGTCCGTCGGCCCTCGGTCTCGACTTCCCAGGTGCCCTGCAGGCGGACCGAGCCGTGCCCCTTCTCGTAGATCTCAAGGAGTTCGGCGGCGTCGTTGAGGATCCGACCACCGGTCGGAAAGTCGGGCCCGCGGACGATCCGAACGAGCTCAGCGTTCGTCGTGGCGACCCCGTCGATCACCGCGATGCAGGCGTCGAGCACCTCGCCGAGGTTGTGCGGCGGGATGCGCGTGGCGAGGCCGACGGCGATGCCCTCGCAGCCGTTGACGAGGAGCTGCGGAAACTGTGCGGGCAGGACGACCGGCTCGTCCCGCTGGCCGTCGTACGTCGGCCGAAAATCGACGGTGGACTTCTTGATCTCCTGGAGGAGTTCCTCAGCGATCGGCGTGAGGCGACACTCGGTGTACCGCATCGCCGCGGGTGGATCGCCGTCGAGCGAGCCGAAGTTCCCCTGAGGGTCGACGAGCGGGGCGAGCAGGCTGAACGGCTGCGCCATGCGGACGAGCGCGTCGTAGATGCTCTGGTCGCCGTGGGGGTGGAACTTGCCCATCACGTCGCCGACGACCGCTGCCGATTTGCGGTAGCGACTCGACGGGTGCAGCGAGAGTTCTGCGAACATCGTGTACAGGATGCGGCGTTGAACCGGCTTCAGGCCGTCTCGGACGTCGGGGAGCGCCCGCGACGTGATGACCGACATCGCGTAGTTGAGGTAGCGCTCGCGCGCCGCTTCGTGCAGCGGGACGGGCAGGATGTCCGTCATCGCGATCCTCGGGGGACGGAGGGGGAGGGGGGCGGCGAGGGAGTCGACGCGGCGACGGACGCTAACACGAAAAGTCGACGCGGGCGCGTCGTCCCGCTCCACCGCGTCGATTATGCACAGTCCGGCGCGAGGCCTTCCCTGCAAGCGTGGGGCGGTGCTTCGTCCATCGGTACGATGGCGGCGCGTTTTTCAGCCGCGCCGCGGCGATCGCTCCAACGAGGGGACGACATGCAGGGCAAGATCGGCGTGGCGGTGCTCGGCGCGACCGGAATGGTCGGACAGCGGATGGTGCAACTCCTCGCGGACCACCCGTGGTTCGAGGTGGGCGCGCTCGCGGCAAGCGCTCGAAGCGCAGGAAGGACCTACCGTGAGGCGTGCGCGTGGCACCTCGGCGGACGGAGCCATCACGGCTTCGGCGACCACCCCGTCCTCGCGACCGATCCCGTGGCCCTCGCGGACGCCATGGGCGGCCCCGGGATCGCGCTGTCGGCGCTCGACACGGGCGCCGCGGTCGAGCTGGAGCATCGGTTCGCGGAGGCCGGCTGGACGGTGGTGAGCAACGCCAGCGCCCACCGCATGGACCCGGACGTTCCCTTGCTGATCCCGGAGGTCAACGCCGATCATCTCGCGTTGGTCGATCGGCAGCCGTGGAAGGGGGCGTTGATCACGAACCCGAACTGCACCTCGATGCCGTTGGTCCTGACCCTCAAGCCCCTGCTCGACCGGTTCGGGGTCGAGGCCGTCACGATGGCGTCGTACCAGGCGGTCAGCGGCGCGGGGTTCCCGGGGGAGTCGAGCTGGGACATGATCGGGAACGTCCACCCGCACAGCGGCAACGAAGAGGCCAAAGTGGCGGAGGAGCCGGCGCGGATGTTGGGCACCCTCGGTGCGGACGGGGTCGTCCCTGCGCCGTTTGGGCTGTCGGCGCGGTGCGTGCGTGTCCCCGTCGTCGACGGCCACCTCGTGGCGATCCACGCCCGCCTCGGACGGCACGTGACGCCGGAGGAGGCGGTGGAGGCCTGGTTGTCTTGGGATCCGGGCTTGGATCTTCCGAGCGCGCCGCGTCCGATCCTCGAACACGCCGTCGAACGGGACCGTCCGTCGCCGCGTTTCGACGCCGACCGAGGTCGCGGGATGGCGGTCACCTTTGGCCGGGTCGAGCCTTGCCCGGTGCTTGGGTTGAAGTGGTTCGCCCTCGCCCACAACACGGTTCGCGGCGCGGCCGGCGGCGCGCTGCTCAACGCCGAGTTGTGGCTCGCGCGTCACGGTCGGGCGACCCGATGAGGTCGTGGTTGGCGCTGGCCTTGGTGGCGTGCGCGCCGCCGTCCTCCGCGCGGTGGGTGCAGTCCGCCGACGTCCGGTGGGACTTGCTCAACCACCGGATCAGCGCGCTGACGGTCCGTCCCGACCCATTGGGCGTCGCGTACCGGTTCACGGGCGGTGCGAGCACGACGGGCGTCCGGCTCGACGCGGGAGGCACCTGCGACGTCGACGACTGTGCCGAGTTGCCGTTTCTCGACACGTCCACCGTCACGGCGCGCGTCGTCGATGGCGTCGGGACGTCGGTGGCGCTGGGGACGGCGCGCGTGCGCCTCGAGGACGTCGACCGCGCTGGGGCGTCGGCGAGCGTGCTCGTGGCGATGCCCGCGGCTGCGCGTGGCGAGGTCACCGCATGGATCGCCGGGTTTGCGCTCTCGACCGATACGCCGATCGGACCCGAGGGGGCCGGCTGTTACGACACGGGCCATGGCTGGCTACCGACGCGCCTGCGGGTCGCGGTCGTCGACGCGGCCGAGGAGCGCGACGGCGTACGGGTCACCGTCGAGGCGGCCTTCGCCAGCGGGTTGTCGCTCGAATCGATCCGTGCCTGCCTCGACGCAGCGGCGCCGGGGGCTCGCGTGGTCATGGACGTCGATCTCGTCGTGGCCCAGGGGGCGACGCCCGCGCGCGGCGAGGTCGAGGTGACGCAGTCGTTCCCGCGCGACCCGGGCGGTACGCAGCCGCCACCCAGCCTTGGAGACGCGCAGGCGTGGGCAGGCGCGGAGGCGTCGGGTTGGGCGTCCTTGGACTGGACGTTTCACGACGCCGACGTCGACGGTCGAGGTGCCTACCTCCGGGGGCTCGGCTGGACGGTGACGGCGGACGCTGCGGGCGGGTACGCGAGCAACAGCTCGGCCACGATGCTCTCGGGTTTTGATTACCGTTTCGTGGGCGCGTTGGTCGCCGTTCCGGGCCTCGACCTTCGCGTCACCGACGTGGCTGCCCAGGGCGTCTCGGCCGCCACCGACGTGACGGTGACCGACGGCGCGGGCGCCGACACGACGGGCGCCCGCTAGGCGGGCGTCGCCAGGATCTGGGCGAACAGCCCGGCCTCGTCCGTGAACTGGCGCCGCAGGACACGGAACCCGGCGTCCCGCAGCAGCGCCTCCCAGCGCGGGGTGTCGAGCTCGTAGACGTCACGGTCCTCGATCACGACGTCCGCCTGATCCACTTGATCGAGGCACCAGCGCCTGAGGATCGTCCACCATCGGTCGCGCAGGTCGGCATCGGCCGGCTCGCGCTCGATCGCGTCGGCGAGGAGCATCGCGCAACGGCGGACGTAGGAGTCGATCAGGCGGTCGGCGAGCAGGGCATCGCCCGGGGCCAGCTCGATGTCGCAGTGGACGTCGGCCTCGTTCACGACGAGGCGCCCGCCGTTGGGGGCCAACGCCGCTCGGAGCGCGACGAGGGCCTCGAGCTTGCCGGGTCCTTCGAGGCCGACGGCTTGCCGTGCGGAAGCATCGCGACCGGCGATGTGGTGCAACACCAGGCTCGCGACGGCGACGTCGGCGGACGGCAGGGACGCCACTTCGAGACGTTTTTGGAGGGCGACGACGCGGACCTGAGGCGCCGCGGCCGCCGCGATCGATCGGATCCGCTCCGCCGGATCGGGGTGCGGATCGACGACGTACAGCGTTCCGACATCGTCGTCGCGCAAAGCCTCGCGCCACAGGCTCCCGTCCCCGCCTCCGACCTCCAGCGCCGTCCAACCCGCGGCGCCATGTCGGGCGCGCGCACGGGCCAAGGCGGCGTGGACGGCGTCGCGGTTGGCAAGGTACAGCCTCTGCATCCACGGGGTCTTGGCCCATGCCGCGTACAGCGAGCCCGGTCCGAAGGCTGTGTTCCACGCCTCGGGCGTCGGCGGGTCGTGGAGCGTGGCGCGAAAGGCATCGAGCGCCGCGCGTTGCGCGTGTCGGGGCAACGCGACCAACGCGCGGAGCGTGGCGAGCGCGGCGCGACGGTCGGTCATGGCGAGGTCTCGCGGTCGGGCGCCCACGACGGATCGATGGTGGGGTCGCTGTCGAACAACGCGGATCCGACGTAGTTGCGCGCCAGGTCCTTGGCCAACTCCTGCTGGAAGATCACGAAGTGCGTACCGGTGTCGTGTTGGCTGATCCCAGCGGTTCGCGGCGCGCCGTCCCAACCGACGACGTTGGCGGTGGCTGGGTAGGACACCACGCCGAGGCCAGACCAGCGGGCGGCGTCGGCCGCTGAATAGCGCGTGCCGACGAACGGCATCGACGCGTTCGCGGCCAGCGCCTCTGCGGTCCGGAACGGGGTCATGTCGTCGCGCAGGCCGCTGGTCATCAGGACAGAGGTCGGCGATGCCTTGTGCAGGCCGTCGTCCTCGGCGAACCACAGCCTCCCGTAGTGGACCGGGTCCGTGGGGTCGACGACGGCTTGAACCGCGCCGAGGACCGGGTGCAGCTCCGTGAGGGCTTCGTCCTCCTCAAACTGAAGGAGGCCCTTGATGATCGCCGGGAAGTCGTAGTCACTGTCGCGCTCGACCGCGGTGATGGCGAGCATGCCGCCCGTCCCGCTCAGCATCGCCCCTTGCACGCGGCCGCCAAACCAAGGCGCTGCGATGGCGCCGGTGAGGCCGCCCTGGCTGTGGCCGATGAACGCGATCCGTTCGGGGTCGATCGTGAGCACCTCGCCCGAGGGCAGGGTGAACGACGGGCCTCGCTCAAAGGCTTCGAGCAGGTACAGCAACTCGCTCGCGGCTTGTCGGTGCATGTGCAGCGCCGACTCGGGCTGAAGGATGTTGAACGAGTGGAGGTCGATGATCGTGTCGGGTGTGCTGCGGGCGCCGTGCAGCGGGAGGTCCCAAGACACGGTGACGACGCCGAGCTCGGCCGCCCATTGGGCGATCTCGAACGGGCTGTTGCTCCCGGCGACATTGAGCCAGTCGCCGCCCGTGCCGTGCAGGCTGATCAGCAAGGGCCAACCCTTGGCGGGCGGGGCGTCGCGCGCGACCGGTGGGATCAGGGCGACGCGGAGCGGCTCCCACGCCTGGACTTCGGGCAGCCCGTCGTCGCGGAACACGAACCGGCCTCCGGCGTCGGCGTACGGCTTGGTCCCGGACATGAAGATCGGGACGCTCGTCTGCGTGCGGTACTCCTCGTAGGCGCCGATCGTCGTGAGGTAGGACACCTCGCCGAACGTTGGGACCGAGACCCGCTCGTCGAGGAACTGCGCGATCCGGTCGAGCTCCGCTGTGGGGTCCAGCGTGGTGAACACCGTGGCCGAGGCCAGATCGCGCGCGTGCAACCCCAGGTCGTCGAGCGCGTCGCGAAGCGGTTGGAGGGTGGGGTCGTCCGACCAAGCGTCGAGGAACCCGTCGTCGGGTCGCGCGAGCCCCGTCGTGACGATCGCGGCGTAGGTCGTTCGCGGCCGTAGGGGCGTCCCTGGTAGCGGTGCGAACGCGAGCAGGTTGGCGTCGTACCAAGCGCCCGGATCGGCACGGAACTCGGCCACCAACGGGACGCGCTGTCCGTAGGTCGGCGAGCGCGGGTCGACGTCGACGATCTGCAGGGGGCTGGTCACCGTCGCCGACGCCGCGGGGTCGAGCGGCAGCGTCAGGTCGGGCGGCGCGCTCAGCCGTAGGTAGACGGGAGCGGCGAGGCTCGCGCCGGGCCGTTCGGCGGCCAACGCCTTGATCTGGTCGACGACCGCGATGCCCGTGGGGTTGGGCAGCTCCGACCAGTCGAGGCCACCCGCCTCGGTCAGGCGTCCGTCGGAGGGGAACGGGCGGCCGAAGAAGCCGTCGGACGTCCGCCAAAGCGCCGTCGGGAGGGCGGTGTCGGGCGAGGTGCAGGCGAGGAGGAGGAGCATCAGGGTCATCGCGGGAGGGTAACGCGCGGCGAGGCGGTGGGGGACGCAACCTGTCCGGCGCCGTCGTCGCGCGCGCGGGCGAGGGGTTACGGGCGGACGCGGGGAGGTCGGGATGACGGAGGTCGCGTTCGTCGCCGTGGTCTGTGACAACGCCGCCCGGCACGCCGTCGCTGGCCTTCCGGCACCTGTGGGTGGCGTGTTTGACGTCGTCGGGCTCCGGTCGATGGCGCCCGATGCCGAGCCGCCGTCGGTGGCGACGGGGCACGGCGCCGCCGAGGCGACGACCCGGCGCCGGCGCGGGTTGATCGCCGAGCTTGCGTCGGCGGGTCCTGCGGTCGCGACGTGGGACGCGGGCCGTGCGCTCGCCGTCTCGCACCCTGCGCGAGGCGCGTTCGATGAGGACGCCTCGCTCGGCCTGTGTGAGCCCGAGCCGAGGCTCGCCTTGGCGCGTCTCGACGGCGAGCCGATCGCGGTCGTCATCGACGGCGCGGTCGCCCGGCCGGGCGTCGGCGTCGGTGCAGGGGGCCGTGCCCTGCATGTCCCCGGAGGCGAGGCGGAGGCCGGGTGGCTTCAGGCGTTGGCGCGGTCGACGCAGCGCGCCCGGGTCCACCAGATCGTCGATGCCATCGGGGCGTTGCACGGTCGGTTTCGCCTTGCCGTTGTCACGCCGGACTGGCTCGTCGCCGCCCGCGATCCGTGGGGCTTCTGCGAACTGTGGGTCGCTTCGCACGAGGGCCGCTACGCCGTGGCCACCCATCGCGACGCGCTCGCCTCGTGGCCGTTCGACGCCGTGCGAGAGCTCGGTCCTGGAGAGGTGTGGATCGTCGACGCGGAGGGACCGACGTCGTTGCGGCCGTTCCGGCCGCGTCCGCTCACGCCCTGCGCCCTGCGCGTCGCGTCGGGGATGGCGGCGACGGCACGTGTCGGCGCGGGCAACGTTCGCGACGTTCGTCGTGCGGGTGGTGCGGCGTTGTGGCGAGAGGTGCCGGTCTCGTCGGCCGACGCCGTCGTCTCTCTCGACGTCGAACCGGCGGTCGCGGACGGGCTGGCGTTGGCGTCGGGGCTAGCGAGGTTGGACCCGTTCGTCGGCGAGGTCTGCTGGCCGGGCGACGTCGCGGGGCGCACCTTGGTCGCCGTCGCCGCGCGGTGGTCGGACGCGGCCGCGGCGCGTGCCGTCGCCCTCCTCGACGCGGGCGCGGCGGCCGTGCACGTGCGCTGGCTCGTCGCCGACGACAAGCCGTGTCCGTACGGCCTCGTGGGGAGCAGCGGTCGCGCCGTCTGGTCGTTTGCGAGCGCCGCCGCCCTCTCGCTTGGGGGGTGGCTGGAGGCGATCGGTCCTTCGCCGGCCTGCCATGCCTGCCTCGGCGGGCCATTCCCCGTCGAAATCGACGCGGCGCGTGCCCAATTGGGCCTGTTCGGCGAGGCGCCGCGGGAAGTCAGCCCGCGCGTCCCGGGTTCCCGGTGACGCGACGTCCCGCTCGCGATACACCCTGCGGGTTCGCCGGGAGTTTCTGATGTTCGGTCGCCTGTTCGTTCTGTTCAACCTCTCGACCGCTTCGGTCGGCGCGATGGCGTCGGACCGGATCTGCATCGTGAACGCCGAGTACGCGTTGCATGAGGTCGCACAGGGGAAGAAGCTGGAGAAGGAGCTGGAGGACCGCGTCGCGGCGCTCCAAGCCGACCTCGAGAAGGCGCAGGCGGCGTTCAAGAAGGAAGTGGAGGAGTTCCAGGGCCAGGCGGAGGCGAAGATCCTCAGCCCGGAAGCGCTCGCGAAGCGGGGCGGGGAGCTGGAGCAGAAGCAGGCCGCGCTGGAGTCGACGTTCGGCGGGCGCGAGCAGGAGCTCCAAGCCTACTACAACGCCTCGGCCGCGTCGTTGCAGGAGCGGTTCGCGACGGTCGCGACCCAGGTCGGCGCGCGCAAGGGCTGCGCGCTGATGTTCGACAAGAGCGCGACGTACTTTGTGGGTCCCACGATCACCGACATGACCGAGGACATCATCAAGGAATTCGACCAGACCTACCGCTGAGTCACGGGGCGGTGGGCACGCGGTCCACGCGCGGAAACTCGGCCGGTCCGTCCGGTCCGTCCGGTCCGTCCGGTCCGTCCGATCCGCCCGATCCGCCCGACCCGAGCGTCCGGCCCTCGCGGCAGGCGGTACGGACGGAGCAGGGGAGGCAGGTCGTCGGGTCGGCGCGCCCGTGGCAGCCGGACGTGATGCCGACGTGGGCGATCGCGAAGTCCCATCCGACGGGGTCGTCGGGCCGCCAACGCCGGAGGGACGCGGTGAGTTGCAGGCTCGCGCGCGCGCTGGGTTCGGGCCGGTCGAGCAACCCGAGCAGCCAGCCCACGCGACCGACGTGCACGTCGACGGGCATTTGAAGGCCTGCGGGGGAGAACGTCGTCCACAGCCCGAGATCGACGCCGTCGTCGGGCCGCACCAACCACCGAAGCAGCAGCCACGCCCGTTTGCTGGCGGAAGCTCCGCCCACGTCCGGCAACAGGTGCTTCAGCGCCCGGGAAGGCGGACCGTCTGGCGAGGCCGCCTCACGCAACCGTCGCATCCCGACCGCGAGGCGGTCCCGCGTGGGCGCGTCGGGCGCTCCAAATGCAGCCTCCAGCGTCCCGTACTGCCGACGGGTCCGCGCGAGCCCGTCGGCGAGGGCCTCGAGGTCGGCGGGCCGCACCCACCGGTACAAGATGTCGGCGAACGCGCCCTCGCGCTTGGGATGGTCGAGGAACGCC
>JBJONI010000300.1:0-5613 GCA_046051915.1 Pseudomonadota bacterium | reverse complement strand
TGTGGAAGTATCGCCACCGGCATCTGGACATTCCCTTCGCCTTCAAGATTTTCGCGCCGTCGTTTTCCGAGGGAGGAGGCAGCGACCTCGACCGCTTCTTCCGCGAGGCGCGCATCCTGTTCAGGCTTCGTCACCCGGACATCGTGCAAATCTACGACGTCGGCATGATGGGTCGTCGGCCCTTCATTCGCATGGAGTTCTGCGAGGGGGAGAACCTGAACGCGCTGCTCCGCCGCGTGGGTCGTGTCCCTCCCGCCGCTGCACGACGCCTCGTGCGACGCCTAGCTGGCGCGCTTGAGCACGCGCACGGGGTCGGCATCGTCCACCGCGACCTGAAGCCGAGCAACGTGATGGTAGGGCCTAAGAGCGCGAACAGCGTTCGCCTCATCGACTTCGGGCTCGGCGTGTTCGTGGAGCAGGACATCGTGTCGCGGGTCACCAAGACCGGTGAGGCCGTGGCGGGCGGGAACTACACCGCACCAGAGCTCTACACGAATCCGAAGCTGATCGACGCGCGAACCGACCTCTACTCCCTCGGGGCAATCTGGTACGAGATGCTCACTGGACGGGCGCCAGTCGGCGCGGGCATCCACGCCGCCCTAGATGAAGTGGGCGACCTCGCTCCGTCGGATCGCGCACTGGTACTTCGGTGCCTCGCCGACCTGCCAGATCGTCCCGCATCGGCGGCGACGATCCTCGGAGAGCTGCCGGAGTGACGGTCCAGAATGAAATGGTTCCCGCCACTATTGCGGACCAGGGTTCTGGACCCCGCCTGGCCGGCGGTTCGGGGGGCGCTGCGCTGCCGGGGTTCTGGACACCCGCCCCCTCGCCCGTCGTCCGACTGCACGCGGATGCAACCGTCGGAGGAGCGGGTGAGCGGCTTCAGGGAGGGGCAGCTTGACCGAGAGCACGGACCAAGAGAACGACTTTAAGCGGCTTCACGTCGGCCTGCCCCTGGATCCCTCTGGCTACCTGCGCCACGAGTGCCCCGGTTGCGGCCTGGAGTTCAAGATCGCCGGCGACGAGGCTCGGTTCACCGACGCGTTGGACTGGTGGGCCTCGAAGGTGTTGGTCGAGAGCGGTGTCGCGGACCCATCCGAGGGAAGTGGCACAGGCGGCTCGATGGCGTGCCCGTACTGCGAAACCGACTCTACACCGCAGGACTTCCTGCACGCCGAACTACAGAGCTACGTTCGCAGGGTGGCGCTTCGGGAGATCGTAGAGCCGTTGATCTTCCAAGCGCTTAGGCAGATGGAGGAGCGCTTCGCCCGTCTGCCGCGCGGCCGGGGCATGTTCAGCATCGGGATCAAGGTCGAAGCCGGCAGCCGTCACCGGAGCCCGCGTCCGATCGCAGGACCGGACGCTGACGACATGGTTCGGGTTCGGTGCCTCGGATGCGACGAGCGCTTCAAGGTCATCGAAGGCTGGGCCGGTGCGATTCGGTGTCCGGTGTGCGCTGCATCACTGGCTCTCGCGTAGGAGGGGCGATGAACCCGAAGGATCTGACCAAGCATCTCAATGCGTTCAAGTCGGCTCGCGATGCGGCGGTCCACGCTGATGGCGACGACCTGACGCACCACCTGATCGAGTTCGTCGCCGAGGTCAACCGCAACCCGCTGTGCCGGGAAGTCCTGGGCGCGCTGCCTGCCTTCGACGCGGACGGGTGGTGGCAGCAGCAGGTCGAGGACCACCAGCAACGCCGCCGCTACGACGCCACCCTGGTTTTCCCGGAGAATCCTGACGACAAGCTGGCTGTGCTGTGGGACCTGACCGCCTCGATGGGGTCCGGCGACCAGAAGCAACGCGACTTCCGAGGCTTCGGCGAGGTCATGAACGCGTACAAGATCGACGACGCGGCCGGTAAGGCTGTCTCGATGGTCATCCGGCCGTTCGCCGAGGCGATGACAGACCGCCTTCGTGATCGCGCGGGCATGGCGAGCCCGCGCCTGCGAGAGCTGTCGGGTGTCCCGCTTGCCGCGGTGCCCCCCGAGGACGAGGTGAGGATCTTCCTCAGCCATCGCTCAGCAGACAAGGAGTTGGTGCGACCGTTCGCGGAGGTGCTCTCCGAGCTTGGCTATCAGCCGTGGCTTGATGACCACGCGATGCCGGCCGGCACGACCCTGCACCGGGGCATCTCCGACGGCATGGACTCCTCGTGCGCCGTGGTGTTCTTCGTGACGCCGAACTTCGAGGACGAGCGGTGGCTCGCGCGAGAGGTGGACCATGCGATCAGTCGCAAGGTCGAGAATGGCGACAAGTTCGCGGTCATCACGCTGTTGTTCGAAGGCGGGCAGGTCCCGCGCGCCCTTCGCGACTACGTTTTCGTCAACGTGAAGGGGGAGGCCGATGCGTTGAGACAGATCGTCCGAGCACTTCCGATTGAGCTGGGGCCTCCACGTTGGCGCGCGAAGGTCTACCGGAAGTAGGCGGCCCCGCTTCCGGCCTGACCGACTCACTTCGCCGCCGCCATCTCGACCTCGGGCCGCTCCTTCCGCCTCACCTTGTCCCGCTCCGTCCACAGCCAAATCTCCGGGGTCATCTCCTCCGGTCGGGTCTTCATTCAAGGCTGGGAACAACCCGCGGGAACAGCCCTCCCGAACAAGGCTTGAACCAACCCTTTTGGCCTACGTGGAGTAGCCAGGGATCGCGCACGATAGCGGAGGTAGCGCCTTTGTCGTGAGCGTCGGAGGGGCTGGTCCCAGCCCGAGGGGCCGGGGAGGGGACCGACCCGTGGTCGCGACCGGACGGTGCGCGCTCGGACGGGCAAGCACCTGCCACGGCGTTCGTGGAGGGACGCAAACCGTCTGTGTGGGGGCCGGTGGCGCCCGGCGACGCAGGGGCTCGACGACAGCGCAAGCGTCGGTCGATGGGGTGAGGCGCCTGACCTTCGATCAGGTCGACGCCGGACCCGCGTCCGTCCGCTCTGCCTGTGTGGGTGGCGACGCCGCCCATGGCGGACCCCGACCAGGTCGTTGTAGGGGCGTTAGGGAACCGGGCGCTCTGGAGCACCGCATGACCGCCACCGTCGAGTACAGCGCGACGAAGCTCTTGATCATGGCCGCGGTGTGCGCCCTCCTGCTGCCGTTGCTGTCGCCGACGATGCTGCTGACCGGCCCGGGGGCGATCGTGTTGGTGCCCCTGTTTTTGGTCGGTGGTCCGATCTGCGCGGTGCCCTGCGTCGTGCGCGCGATGGGCGACCGGCGCGCGGTCGAGCTCGGGTCCGACGTGATTCGAGTGCGAACGTTGTGGCGAACGGTGGTGGCACCCGCCGGCGATCTGGTCGCAGTTCGCGTCGAGCAGGACACGGTCCGGTGGATGCTCTTCCTTCCGATCGCCCGGAAGCTGCACCTCGTGTTCGTGCTCCGAGGCGCGACCTCGTCGTTACGTACGCTTCGGCTGCCCTTGAACCTGCTCGAACTCGACGAGCGGGGTGCGCTGGCGTTCGCAACGGAGGCTGCCGCGCGGGTCTCGCACCGGACGCGGTGACGCCGCGTCCGCGTGGCGCACGGCGCCTCGGATGGTCAGGCCGGGCACCCGATGCCAGGAGGCCGTCCCCGATCGGCGCCGTCCGGAGGGTGGAGCGAGACGTGGTGCCATCCCGGTGCGTGTGGGCCGAAGTCCGCCGCGGGGCGCCCGTCGTGCGGGGCGACGTCCCACGCATCGCCGGCTTCGATCACCCCGGTGCGGACGGTCCGTTCGGGCGCTTCGTCATCGTCACCACCGCGGTCGGCAGCGTGGTAGGCACTCCAGGGACCCCTGCAGGTCCCCTGTGCACCCTAGCCGCGTCGTTCGAGGACCGGAGGATGTGAAGCGATGATGGTGGATCTGGACGACGACGAGAAGGCCGCGCTGGAGGCCAACCTTGCATGGCTCGCGTCGGCCGGACCCGATGACTGGCATCGGGTCGTGCTGGACTTCCATTGGGATGCGCCCCTCTACGTCCTCGACTGGATCGTCCGGCAAGCCGACTGCGACATCGCGACAGCATTGGCTGTCTTCTGGAGGGGCCAGCCCGAATGTTGGCTGGTGGAGGACGCGTCGAGCGACGAAGAACCGAATGGCTTCGCGTACCTGAACCGACAGATCTGCGCGTACGTCGCGAACAGGGTGGCCGAGGGTGGGTACGCCCGGTCCGAGATCGCGTTCGTGCCCGACACCCCGACGCGGGCCGACTACGTCTCCCTCGTCGCGGCAGAGCAGGCGTGCGAGCACCCCAACTTCCGCGCCCATCCTGACCTCGTCCGCGACCGTCGGGGTCGCGAGGTCGATCTCAGCGACGACTTCTACCGCCGGTACCCCGAGGCGTTTCATCACTCCGCCTTCTCCGAAGCGTTCGCCGACGACATCGAGCGGGGCGTCTACGAGACGCCGCAATCCCTCGCTCTGATGGCGCGGGTGAACGCGGTCGATAGGGCGACCCTGCGACGCCTCCCGGCATGGCTCAAACCTGCGTTGGACCTTCCCAAGGTCCAGGCCGAAACCTCGTCGCTCGTCTACGGCACCGTCTTCGTCGGCATCGTGGTCTCCGCTCTCTTCACCGGCTCGCTTTCGAGGTTCGGGCCGGCGTTCGGTGCGTCCGTCGGTACCTGCCTGTTGGCGTACCTTTGCTACGGCGTGATCGCGAGCGTCCGCGAGGTCCGGCGTCTCCTCCTCTCCCGAGGGTCGGAATTGTCGACGGTCTGGCTGGTCGCGGCGCTGGCTTCGGGCTTCGGCTTGGGGTTCGGGGTGGCGTACCCTGTGCTGGGTCACGTGGGCGAGTGGCGCGCGATCTACGGCGCCACGCCGGTCACCGTGGTGGGCCTGATCGTTGTCGCACCGGCGCTGGCTCTCGCGTCGCGGCTGCTGGCGCGCTTGCTCGTCCTTTCGGGACCCGTTCGCGACGACGGGGTGTGATCGCGACAGCCACCCGCGGGGCACGCATCCGGACCTGTTCTCTGCGTGGATGAGGCGGGGAGGTCGGACGATCCAGCCTGGATCGCCCTCGCCGATGGTGTCACGGCCTCGGCCGGGACGACGGGGCGCGTTGCATGCGGCCGCAAGGGCCGACCGCGTCTGGGGTTACGACCCACCCATCCTTCGCGATGCGCACGGCGCCGCTTGCGGCCGTCTCGGTGGCGACGGTCACGCAATGGCCATGCGGCGGAACGCGGGCCACGGCCTCCGAGGCTGGGAGGGTCAGCACGCGTCCCGGCGAGGCCTGGTCGATCGCATACACCGACCCGCTACTCGCCCCGGTCACCATCAACTCTAGGGTGTCCCGCTCGACGTCACCCGTGAAGGCGACGAGGGCGTAGACGCCGCGAGCGGTTTCCCCCGACAGGTACAGCGTGGCCGCCATCACCCCGATCACGACGAGCCGACGCAGCAGGCCTCCCGGCATCGCGCTCGCCACCGCCATCGCGAGGAACAAGGCGAGGGCGATCGCCGCGACGACGGGAGGTCCGACCCACGCGCTCGGCAGCGGCGTGAGCAGGGTGTCACCGCCGTTCAACGTGAACGACAGCGCGAAGAGGATCGAGAGGACCCCGACGGCGAGCCCGGGCGCGAGGAGTGAACGTTGCCGTCCCTTCGGACTTGGCGTGTCGAGGCCGGCGTTGGACGTGGGGTGGGTCG
>JBJONI010000299.1:0-7656 GCA_046051915.1 Pseudomonadota bacterium | reverse complement strand
GAACACGCGGCACTGCCATGGCCGAACGACCAGTACCTCGTCCAGGACGCGACCACCGCCACCGGCTTTCGGGTCGCCGTGGGCGCAGGCGTGCTCCCGGATGCGATGCCCACGTCGTGGTTCGAAGGCGACGACGGCTTCTCGCGTGTCGCGCCGATCTTGACGTGGCTCCCCGGCCTCGACCCCGCATCGTTGCCGAGCGCCGACGACTGGGGTGCCACCACCGACGTCACGGCCAGCCCCGTCCTGCTCCTCCGGGCGACCGACGGCGCGCCCGTGCCGGTGCTCGCCGAGGTCGACCAAGCCACCGACGACGTCGGCCACGCCCCGCTGATCCTCCGCCCCCACCGCGCGCTCGACCCGAACACCCGCTACGTCGTCGTCCTGCGCGACGGCCTACGCGGCACCGACGGCGCCCCGCTCCCGCCCGACCCGGCAACGGCGCGTCTGCTCGCCAGCCACTGGGACGACCCGTTCGACGACCCGGCGATGGCCGCATGGGCCACGCATTTTGAGACGATCCGCGCCACGCTCGCCCTCGCCGAGGTCGATCCCGCCAGCGTCATCGAAGCTTGGTCGTTCACCACGCGCTCCGAGCAGCAGGTCACCGCGCCAGCGCTGGCGACCCAAGACGCCGTCGCGACGCGCCCGCTCGGCGCGTACACCCTGGAGGCACCCGTCGACGAGGCGGACCGCGTGTTGATCCGCGGGAGCCTCACCGTGCCGAAGTTCCTCGACGACGCGAACCGCATCGCGCTGGGCGACGACGGCATTCCTACCGAACACGGCACCCTGCAGGCGCCCTTCCTCGTCACCATCCCGAAGACCGTGACCCAGACCCGGCCGACCGTGCTGTTCGGACACGGCTTCTTCAGCAGCATCGAAGAGCCCACATGGGGCAACCTGTTCGACGGGCTGGCTCGCTGGCAGATGGCGGCTGTCACCACCGAGTTCTTCGGTTTCTCCGAGGACTCGCTCGCCGGTGCGGTCCAGATCCTGTTCGGCGACTTCTCACGGCTCGACACCTTGATCGACCAGCAGCTTCAGTCGCACGCCGACTTCACGCTCGTGCAACGGCTGATCGCTGAGGAACTGAGCCAACAGATCGAGATCGACCTCGGCGCGGGTCCGTTCCGGCCGCTGTCCGGCACCGAGATCCCCTACCTGGGCATCAGCAACGGCGGCACCCAGGGGTTGGTGATGCTCACGACGTCGCCGGTCCTCGACCGTGGCGCGCTCGTCGTCGCGGGCGGGGGGTGGTCGCACATGCTCCAACGCGCCGCCCAGTGGAACGAGCTTGGGATCGGCTTGACGACCCGGTTTGAGGATCCCCGCGACCTGCAGATCGCCTTGTCGTTGCTCCAGCAGGTGTTCGACCCCGCCGACTCCCTCAACTACGTCGACCATCTGATCGACGACCGCCTGCCTGGCCGCGCAGCCGAGCCCGAGCTGCTGCTGATCGAGGCCAAGGAGGACGCGCAGGTCGCGAACCTCGTCACGCGATGGGTCGCTGGGAACGCCGGCTTCCCGCTGATCACGCCATCGGCCGTCGATGTATGGGGCGTGCCGACGGTGACCGCGGACGGGGAGGGCGTCGTCGCTGGGCGCGCCGGCTACACGATCTACGACCTGGGTGTGCCGAGCAACCCCGCGGGCAACGTCGCGCCCGTCGAGAACGACGTCCACGGCAACGTCCGCACGCTCGACGCCTACCGTCGCCAAGTCGGCGCGTTCCTCGAGTTCGGCACCCTCACCCACCCGTGTGACGGGCCGTGCGACCCGGAGTGATTCAGCGCCTCGCGACCGCGGCCGCCGTCGTCCTCGCGACCGCCGGCGCGGCGGCGATCGCGGTGCGTGCGCAGCCTCCGCAGCGGTGGGCGCTCCCGATCGCCGTCGGCGACGATCTCGACGGCGCGAGCGTGGTGCGGGTGCGCCGCGATGCGGCGTGGGTGTTGGTCGACGTCGCCCGCGGGCAGGCCCGAGCGTCGTTTCGCGTCGAGCACCGTCAAGCCGCACCGCGACCCGTGGGCTCGCCCCCCCTCCAGGTCGCAGGTCGATACCGCCTCGACGCCGCCGGTCCCAACCCGCCCGACGGCGCCGCCCAGGCCGCCGTCGCCGGCACCGTCGCGGCGTTGCCCACGCTGTGGACGCTCCTCGGCCCGGTGCCTTGGCTCGGCGCGATGTGCGGCGCGACGTTCGCGGCGGGGATGGCGGCGTGGTTTCGGCCCTTCGGCGCCTGGCACGCCAACCTCCACGGCGTGCAACGGACGTTCGATGTGTTGCACGCCGTGCCTCCTTGGACAGCGAACCTCGGGAGGCTGCACGGCTACGCTTGGTACACGTGGATGACACCGCTCGTCGGCGGCGGGCCGGACGGCGGTCGTGATCCGTACCTGATGGCGTTTCTCCTCACGCTCAGCGCGCTCCCCCTCGCCGCCGCTTGGACGACGCTGCTGACGGGCCAGCGATCGGCCGGCGCGTTCGCCGCGATCCTGCTCGCCGCCGCGCCGACCGTGCTGCGCGTGGGGGCCTCCGAAGCGATGTACGTCGCGGTACTCGGTCCGTGGTGCGCGGCTGCGTTGGGCTTGGAGCTGTGGTTGCACGACGGACGGCGCCGCTGGGTCGCGCTCGCCTCGGTCTGGTTGCTGCTGACCCTACACGCCCGCGCAGACCTGCTGTTGCTCGGCCCCGCCTGGTTCGCCGTCCGCCTCGCGAGCCGGCCCGACCGGTGGCAGACGTGGCGGGCGTGCTGGCCTTGGCTGCTCGCCGGCGCCACCGTCTGCGTCGCGACGACGCCGCGCCTGATCGAGCTCCTCGGCACCGAGATCCCGGGGGACGCCGGACAGCCCCTCGCGCAGCCGTGGCGCGATCCCCGAAGCTTTGGCCTCGTCCTGCTCGCGGCTTGGGCGACGCTCCAGATGCCGTGGGTGGCGTCGCGCGCCCCGGCTGGCCACACGAACGGTCGGCGCGTCGCGGCCGCGGGCGTCGGGGTCGCCGTCGGCGCCATGTTCGGCGCGGCATGGCACCAGCGCCCGCTCGGCTTTGAGCCTGGGTTCGCCGTCCACCTCGACCTCGACCCGCGGTATGCGTCGCCCGCGCTGCTCGCCCTCACGATCGCAGGTGCCGCCTCCCTCGCCCGCCGCCGCGCACCGGCGGTCGGGGCCCTCGTGGGGTGGCTCTGCCTCGCCGGCGCGGTGCACTTCGGTCGGTACGACGGCCTCTCGACGTACGGCGCGACAGGACTCACCACCGCGGCCGCGCTCGCAGCGCTCGGCGGGAGCGGCCTCGCCGCCCTTCCGGGCCGTGCCGCCCGCGCCGGGGCGGTGGTCGGCGTCCTCGCTTCCGCGGTGGCGGTGACGGGACCCTTCCTCGCCTGGCGTCACCCCAAACAGCAGACCGTGGCGCTTCTGCAGGCCGCGTCCGACCTCCCCGAGACCGCGACGCTCGTCGCCCTCCAAGACGCGGACTTTGGACCGCCCGGCGACTTCAAGGTCGACCGCCTGCCCCTCGCGCGCCTGCTCGACGACCGGCACGCGATCGCCTCGATCGGCGCCTGGCAGCGGGGCGAGGTGCTCGGCGAAGCCTGGTTCGTCGAGACGCTCGATTGTTGGCGCCCCGCGCTCGCGCGCACCCCGCCGCAGCGCGCGCGCGTGGACGACGCGACCGAGGTCCCGTGGTCGCGCACGGGGCGTCCGCTCACCGACGTCGCGGGGCGGATCACGTTGGTCCCGCCGCGCCCGGTCCACTGGTCGGCGTGCCGCGATCTCACCGCCGCCGCTGAGGCGCCCGCGATCGCCGAGGCCCTCGCGCCCGTGGCGATCGGGTCGGTCGACGAGTCCTTGCTGCACCCCCGACCCCGCCAGTCGCTGGCGAGGCTGCCCCCTCGCGACGACCGGTCCGCGGCGAGCCGCCCGGAGTGACGGTTCGTGACATCTCGCCGCACGAACGAACGTCGCGGACCCCGGCGCGGTGCGTAAGACCTGTCGGCGTGGAGGGCGTCATCCGCTCTGCGACGACCTGGCTGCTGTTCGTGTTCGCGTGCCTGTTCGGCGCCGGTGCCGACGTGGCCTCGGGGCTCACCGACGCCAGCCGCAGCCTGCAGACCGCGAGTCCGTCCACGGTGCGCGCCCTGCGCACCGAGGACGGGCGCGTCGCCGACGACGCCCGGCCCACCACGGAGCGGTTCGAGGACGAGGCGAGCGACGACGACGACGGTGACAACCGCGATCCCGCCAAGGCGTCGTCCACGCCGCACGGCCGCCGCCTTCGCCTGGCCGAACACATCCGCGCCCACGATGCGTTCGCCGCGCCCGGCTGCGAGGCGTCGTTCCGCGCCGAAGATGCTTGGCCGCAGCGCGCCACACCATCCCGAGGTCCCCCAGAGCTGCAAGGTTGACCACGCCGCGTCGCGCCCCGGTTGGGGGTGCGGCTGGCGCGTGGTTGGGCCGTCGGCGCCGCGAGGCGCCCTCGCCGCGTCGCGCCGAGCGCGTCGACGCACAGATCCACCTTGCACCTTGGTTGCACCATGATGGTTGTACCCCTCCTCGTCGCGCTCGCCGCGACGCCCGCCCTCGCCACCGAAACCGCGCCACCCGGCGCCACCGATCCCACAACGCCCGCTGCCGCGCCGCCGCCGGACGCGGTGACGGCCGACGCCCCCGCGGCGCTTCCCGCCCCCCTCGGCGATCCTGCCGACCCGCTGGCCGACGCCAAGGCCGCGCGACGGGCCCGCACCAAAGCCACCCTCAAGTCGGTCGGCGCCCAGTTCAAGCCCTACGGGTTCCTCAAGCCCACCGTTTCGGTCTCGTCCGCCGCGGTCGAATCCTTCGGGCGCCCGAACCAGACCGCGATCACCGCCGCCGCGAACCCCGTCCTCGCCTCGGTGCCCGACGACCCCGCGTTCTCGTTCCAGGTCGGGCAGTCCCGCATCGGGCTGCGCATCGCCGAAGCCCAGCAAGTGCGTGCGCAGATCGAGTTGGACTTCGTCGACTTCGACAAGTCGACGCCCACCGTCGCTTCACTCCCGCGCATTCGCATCGCCGAGGTCTCGTGGGACCCCGCCAAGGACCACACGATCACCGCCGGCCAAGGCTGGGACCTGTTCGGCTCGTTGATGCCGCACGGCTTCAACCTCGTCGGCGCCAACTTCCAAGCGGGCAACGTGGGCTTCATGCGCCAACAGGTGCAGTGGCGGTACCACCCCAAGCACGCCGACATCGGCGTCGCGATCGGCATGCCCGGCGCGAACACCGGCCCTGCCGAGAACGCGCTCGAACACAGCGTCCTGCCGACGTTCGCCGTCCGACTCGGCGCGGTGATCGACGAGCACGCGACCCTTCGCGCGCACGGGTTCGCCACGCTGCTCCGCCCCGACGCCGACCACACGATGCTGGTGTGGGCCGCCTCGATCGACGGGCAGATCAGCCTCAGCAGCGGAACGGATCTGAGGTTCGAGGCCACCATCGGCCAGAACACCGCCAACACGGGCATGCTGACGCTCGCCCAGGGTCGCGCCGACGTCGACGTCCGCGACGCCGGTGGCTGGATCAGCGTACGGCAGCCGATCGGGGCGCACGTCACGCCGTACCTGACGGCCGGTGGAGCGGGCGTCCTGCACCCCGACGACGTCGTGCCCTCGTACACGTCCGCGACCGACACCGCACCGGCCGCGCGCAACGCCGCCGCCGGTCCGGGGATCCGCTACAACGTCGGGGGCCGCGTGGGTGCCGAAGTTGCCGTCGCCCCGGGTCTGGCGATCGTCGCGGAGGGGTTCGCGTTCGCCACGCGCCACCAGCTCGCCGACGCGGCGATCGACGGCCGACGCACCGCCGGGGGCTTCGAGGGCGGCATGCTGTACCGGTTCTGACACCCAGGTGCCGCGACCTGCCACCGCCGTGCTACCGTGCCCCTGAGGAGGTCGCATGATCCGCTGCACCCTGCCCCTTGCGTTCGCGTGGGTCGCGGCCTGCACCGCGTCGCCCTCACCCGACGGGGAGGGCGACACCGACACGGCCGCCCCCGCCGAGACCGCAGAATCCGCGACCGACACGCCGGCGACCGACACGCCGTCCTCCGACAGTGGGGACGACACCCCCTTGCCCGACACGGCACCGCCTGAGGCGACCGGACCACGCTGCGTGATCGGTGCCGGGACGACCGCGTTCGAGCCGGTCGCCGCCGGCGCATCGTTTGACGTCGAGAAGGGCATCCAGGGCGGCTGGCACACGTTCGCCAGCGTCGTCTGTGATGAGGTCCGTGCGGGGTCGGCCAGCGACGTCCTCGACCGCACCAACCCGCTCGTCGACTTCGCCGTACGCGACGCGTCGGGCACGCTCCTCGCGGGCTACGAGAACCTGCCACGTCCGATGGCGCGGGACGGCCGTGCGGCGTTGATCCACGAAATTCTCGTGTTTCGCGGCGGGACGTTCGAGGAGGCGATCGACCGTGACGCCGTGATCACCGTCGACCTGCTCGACGCCGATGGGGTCAACGTCCACGCGGAGCTGCCCGTCCGCCTCGTCGCTTGGCCGGGCTACGTCCCGCCCGGGCCCGTCGACACCGCCGCCTTCAACCCCTAGCACCCGCCGGGCGCAGGCGGTCAGACCGGTGGGGGCGTCTCGTCCGACGGCGGCGCGTGCGGCTTGGGGTCGGGCACGAACCGCGCGTACAGCGACGGCAACAAGAACAGGGTGAGGAGCGTCGAGGTCACGAGGCCACCGATCACGACGATCGCCAGCGGACGTTGGACTTCGGCGCCCATGCCTTGGGCGAGCGCCATCGGCACGAACCCGATCCCGGCGACCGACGCGGTCATCACGACCGGCCGAAGCCGCTCCCGGGCGCTCTCCCACGCCGCATCGCGCGCCGGCCTGTCCACGTGCAGCTCCGTCGTCCGCGATACGAGCACGATGCCGTTCATCACCGCGATACCGGACAGGGCGATCAGCCCCACGACGGCGCTCATCGAGATCGGCAGGCCGACGACGGCGAGCGCGAGCAGGCCACCAGACGCGGCGACGGGCACATTCAGAAAGATCAGCCACGCAGGCCGCCAACGCGCAAACGCTTGGTACAGCACGAGCAGGATCAACCCGAGCACGGCCGGCACGGTGATCGCCATCCGAACGCTCGCGTCGCGAAGCTGCTCGTAGCGGCCCTTCCACGCCACCCAGAAGCCATCAGGGATGTCGACGTCCGACACGGCCGCCTGCGCCTCGGCCACGAACGACCCCAAGTCACGACCACGGACGTTGGCCTGCACGATCACCCGGCGGCTGCCCTCCGAGCGCTTGACCGTCGCCGGCGCGAGGTCCGTCGTCACGTCTGCGACGTCGCCGAGCGTGACGACGCCGTGGTCCGCAACGATGGGAAGGTCGGTCATCCGGACGCCGGGCGGCATCGCGGTGCGGAGCACGACAGGGTCACGCCAACCGTCGCGAAGCACCTGAGCCACCTCGACGCCGCGCCGCAGCCCCGCGACCAGCCCGTGAACGTCGGGCGAGGCCACGCCGAGACGCGACAAGTCGGCCTCGCGCAGCCGGACGTCGGTGGTCGGCAGACCCTCCACCGAGGGCGCCTTCACGTCGGCGGCGCCCGGAACGCCCTCGAGCGCCGCGGCGACCTGGGCGCCGAGCGCGAGAAGCTGCTCGATGTCCT